>CAJXIL010000016.1 GCA_913054455.1 uncultured Roseobacter sp. | reverse complement strand
GGTGGGTAGATCATATACGGATATCCCACCCGCAGATCCCAACCGGTCCCGAATGCGGTCTTGGGTCAGCGTGGTCGGTATGCGCAACGTCTCGTGGGTGGCGGCAGACCGTTCCGGGTTGAGACCCGCCGTCATATGCCAGGCCTTGGCTTTGTGAAGCAGCCATTCCTCACCGTCCAAACGGGCGCTCTCGGCAATGATCTGACGGATTGGTCCACCTTGTGGTGCGTAGGCAAGAATGGTGACATCATACAAAACGACATTGTCGCTCCCGCCACCGTAGGAAGAGGCATGGATCACGGACTGACCGCTTGGGCTTCCCTGACGTAGCCACAGTCCCTCCCCAGAAAACGACAGGGCAGAGGGGCCGCCGGTGCGGTAAGTGTCCGCCAGAGTCTTGGACAGGTTAGTTGTGGCGGCAACGATTGGGTTGAGCGTGCTCACCGCTAGTATCCCCAACAGACCCGCGACCAGAACCGGCGCTGCCAGGGCGCGGATGCCGGAGCGCCCGATAGCACGGGTCACCACCAATTCGCTGCTCCGGGCCAGACCAACAAAAAGCACAATGGTGGTGAGGATCATAATGAGCGGCAGGAACTCGCTGAGCGCTGCCGGCGCATTGAGCAGCGTTAATCCCACAATTTCACTGGCACTGACATCAAATTCATCAAAGCGACGGATCTGCTCGTTTAGGTCAATCAGCATAACCAGCGTCATCAACACGCCGCAGATTACGGCAAACCACTGCAAGAACCGTCTGGCATAGTAGAGATCTAGCTTCATGATCCAGCCTCTTGCTGTCCAGTTGCGCCGTTCGGGGCATGGTGTTGCGGCGCGCGTTGGCGCCGTGCCAGCGGATGAGCCGCTAGTTGCAGGAACCCAACTGCAATTGCCAGGCCAATAAAGGCAGGCAGGTAGATCAACAGCCAGAGATCGGGATTGCTCCGCACCGGCTCCGAGACCACGCCGCGCAGCCCTTCAACAAGGATCAACAACAAAAAGGCAACAAGCGCCTGACGCCAGACTCCCAGGCGGGAATAGGACCCAAGCATGAGCGTTGAGAATCCGATTAAAGCCACTGCGACACAGATGAGCGCACGCGCAAACCGAAGGTGGAATTCCTCAGCCAGCGCACCCCGGCTATACCCTTCTGCGATGCTGATACTGTCGCGGTCTTGCAGCAGCTCCCAGCTGGATATTTCACGGATGTTGCGATGTGTCGCGGCACCTTTGTTAGCCAAAGAGCTGATATCATAAGAGAAGTCTGAGAAGTTGGTGGTGGACAGCTGCTGGATCCGGTTGTCCAGACGCTGTGCCATGCCATTCACCATAATCAGGTGCGTATTCTCCCCATCGCGCACCAAAAAAGCCTGCGCGCCTGTGTAGGTCATGGTTTGGTTTGGATCGCGTCGGTCAGACAGGAAAACATCATTGAGCGTGCCATTGCTGTCAATTTGGCGAATGTAGAAGGTCACCCCTTTGATCGGGTGCAG
Organism: uncultured Roseobacter sp.; assembly: GCA_913054455.1. GTDB lineage: Bacteria > Pseudomonadota > Alphaproteobacteria > Rhodobacterales > Rhodobacteraceae > Pseudophaeobacter. Next base: position 37,736 of record CAJXIL010000016.1, on the reverse strand, counting down.
GAAATGCCCTTCGGTCAGCAGCTTGGCGGTCACATTGCGGGAGACCTCCTGTTCGCGCAGCGCCAATTGGCTGATTGAACTGGGCAACAGGAAATGCGTAAGCACCGACATCATAAGGGCGGTGATCAGGCCAAAAGCCAGAGCCGGGCGCGCCATCTGCCAGGGGCTCGTCCCCGTGGCGCGCAAAACGGTCAGCTCGCTCTCGCTTTGCAATCGATTGGTCACCCAGACTGCTGAGGCAAAAACCGCGACAGGCAGCACCATGCGGATCAGATTTGGCAAAGCGAGGGCTGTAAATTCCAGAAAAACAATCGCTGTCTGCCCGTCTCCGATCAGACGGTCGAACAGCACAACAGCCCGGTTGACCCAGAAGACGGCAACCAGAATGAGCGCAAAAAAGCTGAAAAACAGCAGGTATTGCGACAGGACATATCTGTCAAATCGTGACACTTGATCCCCCCAGATCCTGCCATTGTCATTTTGCAGAACCTTAGAGGAAATGTTTCACGGGGAAAACTGCTATCTGCGTGATTTCTGAGGTCAAACGCAGGTTTGGCGGGTTGGTGCCGAGCGAATTTGCCCGCAGCCAGACTGCCTCTGGGGGCTGGCTATTGTGCCGAGCCCAAGTTATTTATTGGGGAGATATAATAAGACCTCATTCCGACAGGAGCCTCCAGACCATGAGCACCGTGCCAGCCATCCGTTTTGCAGACTATGATCCAAAGGCCCTTTCTGGGATGACCGGCCATGTTGTTGTTCTGGTCACCCCAGAAGGTGTGATGGACCAGGCAGCCCGCAGCGCCAACCGGCTCACCAAGGGGGCCTTGGCGCGTCTGGTTGCTGCACCAGCGTTTGCCAAACACAAATCTGGCACGGTCATCACGTTAAGCTGGCCCACTGGGATGGCAGCAGAAGCGCTGCATGTTCTAGTTCTTTCACGTCGCATCACCCCGATCGAAGCACGTCAGGCAGGGGCCAAACTGGTCGCAGCAGCGCCAGAGCAATCCATGACTGTCATGACAGGTTCTATCCCCAAGGCTGCTGAACTGGCGATGGGGATGGCCCTGCGCAGCTATGGGTTTGATAACCACAAGGCCCTGAAAGAGGTCAAACCTGCGGCTGAGATCACGATTGCTCATAAGGCTTTCGATGAGATGGCAGCGGCCTATGCGTCCCTGGCTGCGGTGGCCGAAGGCGTGCACATGACCCGTGATCTGGTCAATGAGCCCGCGAATGTTCTGACCACCGTCGAATTTGCCCGCCGGATTGAAGAAATGTCCGACATTGGACTTGAGATCGAAATTCTGGATGAGGCGCAGCTGGAAGAACTTGGCATGGGAGCGCTGCTCTGTGTTGGTCAGGGCTCTGACAGCCCTTCCAAGGTTGCGATCATGAATTGGAAGGGCGGCTCCGAGGGGGAAGCTCCGTTGGCCCTAGTTGGCAAAGGTGTGGTCTTTGACACCGGCGGTATCTCACTGAAGCCTGCGGCTGGTATGGAAGACATGACCATGGATATGGGCGGCGCCGGGGTCGTTGTTGGGACCATGAAAGCGCTGGCCCTGCGTAAGGCCCGCGCCAATGTTGTCGGGCTGGTTGGTCTGGTGGAAAACATGCCTTCGGGCAATGCCACCCGTCCGGGTGACGTGGTCAAGTCCATGAAGGGGGACACGGTTGAGGTGATCAATACCGATGCTGAGGGGCGTTTGGTGCTTTGCGATGTGCTCTGGTATGCGCAGGAGCGCTTCAACCCCTGTGGCGTTATTGACCTGGCCACCTTGACCGGCGCGGTGATCATTGGCCTGGGCCATGAAAACGCAGGGGTTTTCTCCAATGATGATACCCTGTGCAATGGTTTCCTGAAGGCAGCGAGGGCGACCGATGAAGGCGCCTGGCGCATGCCCCTGGGGCAGGCCTATGACGATCAGCTGAAATCCCGAATTGCTGATATGAAAAACGTCGGCGGTCGCCCGGCCGGCTCAATCACTGCGGCGCAGTTCCTCAAGCGTTTCATCAAGGATGATATGCCCTGGATCCACCTGGATATTGCCGGTGTCGCCTCGGTGAAATCGGCCACGTCCTATGCGCCCAAAGGCGCGACAGGCTGGGGCGTTATGGCGCTGGACCGCCTAGTGCAAGACAAGTTCGAGTCGGAGTAAGCCCAGCATGGGGGCCGCCTATTTCTATCACCTCACGCGTCGCCCGCTGCAGGAAACCCTGCCGGTTTTGCTGCAAAAGGCGCGCGGGGCTGGCTGGCGCACCGCGGTGCGCGGTCAGATGGCCGACCGGATGAGTTGGCTGGACGAGGTGCTCTGGCAGGGCAGTGCCGACAGCTTTCTGGCCCATGGGTTGGCAGGTGGTCCGCATGACGCCTTGCAGCCAATTTTGCTGACCACCACTCAGGACAGCGCCAACCAGCCAGAGTGTCTGATGACGGTAGATGGCGCAGAGGTGACGCCGGAGGAAGTTCAGGCGCGCGAACGGGTTTGTATTCTGTTTGATGGCAATAATGAAACGGCGCTTCAGCAGGCGCGCAGCCAATGGAAGAGCCTGACAGGCGCGGGCTGTTCCGCCCAATATTGGTCCGAGGAATCGGGGCGGTGGGAAAAGAAGGCTGAGGCCTAAAGCAAAAGGGCAATCCCAGAGGGAGCTTATTAGCGGGTAAGGACCAGCGCGCCGTTGCGGATCTCTATGCTGGACCAGCGTTGCAGATAGGTCATGCCCAGCAGCGACTTATCCATTTCGCCCTGATTGACCGAAACCCGTAAATTCCGATCACGGATCTCACCAAGGGCCACCTCATCAACCCGAACTGATGCGGTGCGCACCACGCCATTGGCGGTATTCGCCCGACCTAGATAGGCAAGCTTCTCTGGCTCCAACCCTGCGCGCCTTGCATCCGCCGTGCTCAGCACAACTTCGCTGGCGCCAGTATCCACGAGGAACTCTATCTGCGCGCCACTGACTGTGAGTGTGAGATAGTAGTGACCATCCTGCGACCGGGGCACCGTCACTCGCCCGGCCTCATTCATCACCGATTGCTGCGGGCGCACCGTATGGCGAATGTCTTCCCACAGACCGTAGCCGGCGATAACTCCCAGAAAGATAAAGGCCCATATTGCCAGCTGTTGCAGGGTCGTGCTCAGATTTTGCCGGGTTTGCACAAAGACCCAAGATCCGACCGCGCAGAGCAGCAACAATAGATACAGCAGGCGTCCATAATCTAGATCTTCCATGGCTCCAGTTTGCTCCCCTCTAGCGGCTTTCGATTTCGGTTAGCTCGCAAAGCCAAAATCACGCAGCCCGTCGAGGACAAACTGTACCGACAGGGCCGCCAGCAACATCCCCAACAATCGGGTCACCACATTGATTCCGGTCTTGCCCATGGCGCGCTCGAACAAGCCAGAAGCGAGGAACATGGCCAACATCACGATTAGAACCGCAAAAACCACGCACATCACCAAGGCAAAGCCTTCCAGCCCGGGTTTTTGTCCCGACAACAGGATCACGGTCGCAATGGAGCCTGGGCCAGCGATCAGTGGGATCGACAGGGGGAAAACAGAGGGGTCATCGGCTTCAACAGCCTCTTCGCCCTGATTTTCCCGTCTTTTGGTGCGACGTTCAAACAACATGTCCAATGCAGTGATAAACAGTAACACACCGCCAGCGACGCGAAAGGCCGCCATGGAAATGCCTGCAAATCCCAGGACCGCTTCGCCAAAGGCGGCAAAGAGCGCCAGCAGAAACATGGCGGTAAAGGCGGCGCGGAGCGCGATCGAGCGCCGCTCTTGCGGGGTTGCCCCCTGGGTCAGTGCCAAAAAGATCGGGGTGAGCCCAATAGGATCAATGATCACAAAGAGCGTCACAAAAGAGGTGATCAAAAAGGCAGTGTCGATCATAGAGCCTCGGCTTTTTCCAATTTCTCTAGGGCCCGCATCCACAACAGCTCAGCCCGCTCTAGTGCGGTGATGACCTCGGCATGTTTGCCCTGCCAAACTCGAGCCTCGTCTTTTTTCTCAGGTTCGTAAAGCTCTGGGTCCGCCAGCTTGGCATCCAGCTTGTCTTTCATCTGGGTCAGCTTGGTAACGCGCTCTTCGGATTTACGGGCCTCCTTGCGGAGCGCCAGGATAGCATCGCGGGAGGGGCGCGCCGGTTTGGGTTTTTCCTTCTTTGCTGGCTTGTCCTTGGGGGCGGGCTTGTCTTTTTCCAGCAGTAAGGCCCGATAAGAGGCCAGATCGCCCTCATAGGGTTTCACTGTGCCCTTTGACACCAGCCAAAGCCGATCTGCCACCAGGCTCAGCAGGTGCATATCGTGGCTGACCAGAATCACCGCACCGGTATAGGCCGTCAGGGCCTCGACGAGGGCTTCGCGGCTCTCGATATCCAAGTGGTTTGTCGGCTCATCCAGGATCAACAGATGCGGCGCATCCAATGTCGCGAGCAGTAGTGACAACCGTGCCTTTTGCCCGCCCGACAGGCGTCCGACTTCAGTATCGGCCTGATCGGCGCCCAGCCCAAATCCAGCCAAGCGGGCGCGGAGGCGGGCCTGGCCTTCACTGGCGCGCTCTCGCATCAAATGCTGCAGGGGCGTTTCATCAATATAGAGCTCATCCACCTGATGCTGAGCAAAGAAGCCGATGCGCAGCTTGCTGGACTGCGCCATCTTGCCACCCATTGGCGCCAGTCGCGCGGACAGCATCTTAGACAGGGTCGATTTACCCTCGCCGTTTTTGCCCAACAGGGCAATACGATCATCCTGATCAATGCGCAGATCCAGGTTGCCCAGGATCACCTTGCCATCATAGCCGACCTTGACGCCTTCAGTGGCAATGATCGGTGGCGACAGCTCTTCTGGGGTGGGAAAGGTGAAAACCGTACGTGCCGCATCTTCGGGCGCTCGGATGGTTTCCATCTTTTCCAGCATCTTGACCCGGCTTTGCGCCTGTTTGGCCTTACTGGCCTTGGCCTTGAAGCGATCGACAAAGCTCTGCAGGTGGGCGCGCCGCGCATCCTGCTTCTTTGCCTGGGCCGCCTGATTGGCCCGGTTGGCGGCCCGTTGTCGCGCAAACTGGTCGTAGTTGCCGCCATAATAGGTGACCTTGCGGTCTTCCAGATGTAGGATGCCGCCCACCGACCGGTTCAGCAGCTCCCGGTCGTGACTGATGATGATGACAGTATGGGGATATTTGACCAGATAGGCCTCCAGCCAGAGCGCCCCCTCCAGATCGAGATAGTTTGTCGGTTCGTCCAACAACAACAAATCCGGCTCTGAAAACAACACCGCTGCCAGAGCCACCCGCATGCGCCAGCCGCCGGAAAAATCAGAACAGGGCCGCGCCTGGGCTTCTTCGTCAAATCCGAGACCTTTGAGAATCGAAGCCGCACGCGCCTCGGCCGACCAGGCATCAATATCCGCCAGTCTGGTCTGTACTTCTGCAATACGGGTTGGATCTGTCGCGGTCTCGGCCTCAGCCATCAGTGCGGCGCGTTCGGTGGCTGCTGCCAGAACCGTGTCGATCAATGACACGTTGGAGGAAGGCGCCTCCTGGGCAATGCCCCCAATTTGCGCTTTAGTGGGCAGAGAGATCGAGCCAGTTTCCAACGCCAGCTCGCCTCTGATGAGGCGAAACAGGGTCGTTTTACCAGTGCCGTTACGTCCCACAAGGCCGACTTTGTGACCATTGGGAATGGTGGCACTGGCCTCTTCAAACAGAGGGCGGCCTTCAACCGAATAGGTGATATCGCGAATACGTAGCATGGGACCATCCACTGTCGCAGTCACCGAGCCTTGTCAATGCGTATCCGCGTTCCCCCGCCGCCATCAAGGCCACAACCCTACACGCGGCTGATCAAGCCCCCAAGTGCAGGCCTTGGTTTCATCTTTCTATTAATATTCCGGAGTGTAAGGCAGAGCCTCACCAAAATAGGGGCTAGCAGCTAGAGTTGGGCCGTCTGGCTGGTATCTGGTCTTTTTCCGTGAAATGCTTAAAACCAGTCTGGACCTCTTTGACTAAGAGAATTCCCAGGAAATTTCTTATCTTAGGATAATTGAGTAGGTTATTTTATGCGGGCCGCAGAAACAGCTCCCCATCTTACAACACTGATTTTTGCCACTGCTTTGGCGGTTTTGTCGCTGAACATGTTTTTGCCCTCTCTGGCGCGGATCACCGAGGACTTCGACAGCACCTATGCTGTGGTGAACCTCTCCGTGGCGGGCTATCTCGGGGTCTCGGCCGTTTTGCAATTGATCATGGGGCCTCTGTCAGATCGTTTTGGTCGGCGTCCGGTCTTACTCGGCTCCATGTTGATCTTCATGATGGCGTCGATTGGCTGCGTTCTGGCGCAATCTGTCTGGGTTTTCTTATGCTTTCGTATGATCCAGGGCATGGTTGTTGCGGGGCAGGTTCTGTCACGGGCCGCCATTCGCGATATGCACTCCACATCCGAGGCCGCCAGTAAGCTTGGCTATGTCACCATGGCCATGGCCCTGGCGCCGATGCTCGGGCCAATGCTCGGTGGGGCGCTGGATATGCTGTTTGGCTGGCGCTCTAGCTTTGTGCTCTATGCTATTCTGGGACTTGGTGTGCTGCTGCTCAGCTGGGGCGATTGGGGAGAGACCAATCATCAGCGATCCGCCACCTTTGGTGCGCAGATGCGCAGCTACCCAGAGCTTTTGGCCTCGCGCCGCTTTTGGGGATATAGTTTTTGCTTGGCATTCTCCATCGGCGGTTTTTACGCTTTTATCACCGGCGCGCCCCTGGTGGCGGCGGCCTGGTTCGACCTCAACCCGGCGCAGCTGGGTCTGGGGATTGGCATTATCACTGGCGGTTTCATGGTCGGCAACTTTGTCACTGGCAGATTGGCCAACCGGGTACCGCTGATCTCTTTGATCCTAGCCGGGCGGTGTGCAGCCGTTATCGGGCCTATGATTGGCTTGGCCCTGTTCCTGGCGGGGCAGGGGACTATCCCCGTGTTCTTTGGGGCAGCCATCGCGGTAGGCTTTGGCAATGGTTTGACTGTGGCCAACGCCAGCGCGGGCTTGATGTCGGTGCGGCCACATCTGGCGGGCAGTGCATCTGGCCTATCGGGGGCCGTTACGGTTGCCTTGGGGGCGCTGATGACTTTGGGCACCGGCTGGTTGGTCACAGCGCAGAATGCTCCCTTTATGGTTCTGACGATTATTCTGATCTCGGGCCTAGGGGCCCTGGCTGCAGCCCTCTATGTGCGTTGGCTTGATATTCACGACCCCCTAGAGGAGACCTGCTGAAAACACGTTGGAATTTTGTGCCTGGGTGAACTCCCCCCTTCCCATAGGGGCGCTGGCGTGTTAGGCGGCGCGCGATATTACGGCGCATATTTTTGACGCCAGTCTTTTAAATGGAGAACGCCCAATGGCTCTGCAACGTACTTTCTCGATCATCAAACCCGATGCCACCCGTCGCAACCTGACCGGTGCAATCAACGCCAAATTCGAAGAAGCTGGCCTGCGCATCGTCGCACAAAAGCGCATCCATCTGACCAAAGCTCAGGCGGGTAAATTCTATGAAGTGCATGCTGAGCGTCCCTTCTATGACGAACTGTGCGAATTCATGTCCTCCGAGCCAATCGTTTGCCAGGTTCTGGAAGGTGAAAACGCCATCGCGAAAAACCGCGAAATCATGGGCGCCACTAACCCAGCAGACGCCGCCGCCGGTACCATCCGCGCTGAGTTTGCTGAATCTGTAGGCGAAAACTCCGTACACGGTTCCGACGCACCTGAAACAGCTGCTGTTGAAATCGCCTACTTCTTCTCCGGTCTTGAGCTGGTCGGCTAAGCCACCGCTCTTTTGAGATCTGAAGACAATGCATTAAGGGCTGCTCTGGAATTCCGGCGCGGCCCTTTTTTACGCCCCACGGCGGCTCTGGGCCTTTGGCGGGCACTAAATGCCATATGTCTAAGACCGCGCGGCGGCACTTTGGGGATGTGAGGCGAACCCGACTAGGGCTGCGCTGGTTTCTCAACAACACCAATTTGATCAAGGATGCGCTCGAACTCTGATAGCCCTTTGTCAAAGCTTTGGGCCTTGATGGCGTCAAACCGTTTCCTTAGGGCCTTTTTCTCTTCGCCTTTGCAATCGTTCCAGGGGCGGCCCTGCAGAGCCATGACCAGGACGTAGTAGCCAATAAAATGCGGTTTGCTGCCACTGGCCAACAATCGGCCGTAGGCGCGGTCCGCGCCCAGTTGGCGCAACTCTTCAGCAGAATAAATGCCCGCCTTTTTGCAGGCCTCTTCATAGGCGGGACCGAGGTTTTTGATGGTAGAGATAGCTGTGGACATAGGGGGAACATAGGTGAAGTTTTCAGCTATGTCACCTATCGTTTTGGTCCTGCGCCGAAGGTAAAAGAGTGGACATCTTGTTGACAGGCCTTTGTTTTCCTTTGATCCTCAGATCATAAGACAGGAGTAGTCTCTTTGCCAAACCCCTCTCCATCGCCCTTGGTTGATATTCATTCTTTTGATCTGACCAATCCGCCCGCTGGTTTTGTTGAAGACCCTTTTCCTTTTTATGATGCGCTTCTGTCCGAAGCTCCTGTGCTTGCCCAACGGGATGGGTCTTTTCTGATCAGCCGGCATGCGGATCTGGACCGGATCTACCGGGACACAGGTTTGTACTCTTCCGACAAAAAGGCCATTTTTGCCCCCAAGTTCGGTCCCGGCTCACCGCTGTTTGAGCACCATACGACCTCGCTGGTGTTTTCCGATCCGCCCCTGCACACGCGGGTACGCAGGATTATGAGCTCAGCCCTGACCCCGCGGGCGATCGCACGTATGGAGCCTGGTCTGATCGCCACAGTTGATCACTTGCTGGAGGGCCTAAAAGGTCGGCCCTCGGTGGATCTGATTGCGGATTTTGCTTCTAGCATTCCCATCCAAGTCATCGGCAACCTGTTGGATGTCCCGTTGGAGGAGCGTGCGCCCCTGCGGGATTGGTCGCTTGCGATTTTGGGTGCGCTGGAACCTGCCTTGTCCGAGGAGGACCTGAATGCGGGGCACAGCGCGGTCGACGCGTTCAAGGCCTATCTGCGGGACCTTATTGCCCGGCGTCGGGCTGCTCCGGGTGATCCAGAAACCGATGTTCTCACCCGGCTTATTGGCGATGGCAGCAGCGCGACGGAACGGCTGAGCGAAATCGAATTGATCCAGAACTGTATTTTCATTTTGAATGCGGGGCACGAGACCACCACCAATTTGATTGGTAACGGTTTGGCGTTGCTGCATGATCATCCGGAGCAGCGAGTGCGGCTCTTGGCGCAGCCGGATCTGATCAAACCTGCGGTGGAGGAGGTGCTGCGGTTTCGCTCTCCCAACCAGTTGGGCAATCGCGAAACCACTGCCATGGTCGAAATCGGCGGTTTCACCATTCCACGCGGCAGCAATCTGCATTTGATGATCGGCGCGGCCAACCGCGATCCAGAGGTTTTTGCGCAGCCGCAGGTCTTTGACATCGCTCGACGGCCAAACCGCCATCTTGCCTTTGCGGGTGGGCCACATGTCTGCGTAGGGCTAACCTTGGCGCGGTTGGAGGGGAAAATCGCGTTGGAGCGGTTTTTGGCCCGCTTCCCAGACTATCAGATTCTGCCGGGTCGCCAAGAAGGGGGGCGTCTTCGCTTTCGCGGTTACGCGTCTTTGCCTGCGCGACTGTCTGTTTAGACCTACCCAGGTTCGTTTCTGTGGCGGGTCGGGCTATTGGATCAATACAGACCGGCTTCCTTAGCGATCATTGCTGCTTGAGTGCGGTTCTTCGCCTCTAGCTTGCGGCACAGAGTGCGCACATGCAGTTTGATCGTTACTTCTTGTAGATCAAGATCGCGGGCAATTTCCTTGTTGGACTGGCCTTTGCAAAGCCCGGATAGAACCTCGTTTTCACGTGGACTGAGTTTCGCAGCGAGAGGATGTGCCGGGGCTGCAGGCTCTTCGCGCATCAGATCTACCGGGACATAGATTTCCCCGGCGGCCATAAACCGCACCGCATTGAGCAACGACTGAGCCCCCATGGTTTTTGGAATAAAGCCAATGGCTCCCAGTTTGAGCGCTTCCTGTGCTGTTTGAGCCGGAGCGCTGCCAGATAGAATGGCGACGCCTTTGCCACCATTGGCATTCAGGGCTTCGCTCAACCCTGCAAGCCCGTGCATCCCAGGCATTTGAAAATCAAGCAGCACCAGATCAAAGGGGCCCTCGCGGCCTATTATGTCCAAAGCGCCAGCCAGATCGGTCGCCAAAGACACCTCTGCATCCCCTTTGGTTTCAAGGTAGGCAGAGATGGTTTCGCGAACCATGTCATGATCGTCTGCTAACAAAATACGCATAAAAACCCGATACTGTTCCAGTGGATCCAAGGTTAGCCTACAATCAGAAGTATTTCAAATCCATCAAGTTTTTAGGTTCAATTGGTAAGAAAGCGCATTGCGGGTCATGAAGGGGCGTCCCGGTTGGGGTAATTTCGTGGCGCGAAGGTCAATGTAATTGGGGGTGAGCGCGGCCGTCTAACGCCGAAAGGCCTTTCAGGGCAGGGAGTTTGGCAAAAAAGGGGTGCTGCCTAGGGAATTCTGTGGCGATTTTGCTGGGCGCCTATACGGAAGGATAGGGGGCTATCCTCCGGCGTAGATAGCCTCAGGGCGGAGATATGTTAGGCTTTGCTCAATCTTGGATAGCGTAAATGTAATGTTAGCTAGGGGAAACCCTGGGCGCTTTTGGTCGTAGCCATTTGAAGGTAGATGATGATGCGTGAGAAGAAACTTTTATCTCTGGTTCTAGGGGCTGGTCTAGCGGCCTTTTTTTCCCTCTTCGGGGCAGATACCACACGAGCCGACACGGCATCCCAATCCACAGCTCCAGCGTCTCAGGGAGAAGTTTTGCTCACCGTTTCTTTGGAGGGTGAGGGCGCCAGAGAGTACCAGATGACGCTGGACCAGCTGCAGGCATTGGCCGCAGATAGTTTTGAGACCGCCACAATCTGGACCACTGGCCCGCAGAGCTTTACCGGTGTGCCGCTGGCAGACCTGTTGGCACAGTTTGATATGACGGCAGCCACATCTGGTGTTACCCTTGAGGCGCGCGCGGTCAATGACTACATGGTGGAAATCCCATTGTCCGATGCCGCCGTGGATGGTCCCATTATCGCCTACCTACGCAATGGCAAAACCATGTCTTTGCGCGGCAAGGGGCCTTTGTGGCTAGTATATCCCTATGACAGCAACCCGGCCTACCGCACAGAGGCGGTCTATTCGCGCAGCATCTGGCAGCTGGACCGCCTGATCTTGAGGCCGACAGCTGAATGACCAAAGCGGCGCGGCAGGTTAGAACTCTAGGCAACACAGCAAAGGACGTCGCAGTCCCCCGGTCGGCGACTGCTGCGTTTTCCTGGAGTGACTTTGGCAAAGGCAACTGGCCACGGCTGACAAAGGTATTGCTTTTGCTGGCCTTGGTGGTGCTGCCGCTCCTTACCCTACAATCTGTGCGTCTCGGACATGAAGTGGTGCAGCGTCTGGAGGGGTTGTCGACGGCCGCGACGGATAACATGCAATGGGTGCTGTCACAGGCCGAAGTGGATCATCTCAAGCTGGAAGCAGCTCTGAATAAGGTCTCCGAGCCGGGAGGCGTTTCCTCTCTTCGGCGTCAATTCGATGTTTATTACAGTCGTATAGACACCTTTGTTGAAGGGCCGCTTTTTGCTGATCTGCGCAACTCTCCTGCTGGGGGTAATTTGCTTGGGCGGTTGCAGGATCGTCTGGACGCGCTTGTCGCTTTGATTGACGTCCCCGATGGCCAAGTTTTGCAGAACCGGGATCAGATCGCGGCGGAGCTTTTGAATAACGGCAATGATGTGCGGGAACTTGCGCTTTTTGGCGTGGTGATCCAAGTCGAAGATACAGAAAGCAAGCGCCTCAATCTCTTTGCAATATTGTGGCGGCTAGCCGTGGTCGTGCTGGCGCTTTTTGTAGCCTTGGCCATTACTGCGTTGTTGTTGGGCTGGATGTATCGCCGTGGTCGCCGATTGGCCGAAGAGCGGAGCCAGGCTGGCTCCCGCATGGAGGCGATGATATCTTCTTCTTTGGATGCCATTTTGATGACAGATCAGGAGGGGCGTATCCTGGCTTTCAACGGTGCAGCCGAAGCCATCTTTGGCTACAAGCGTGAAGACGTGATCGGCGAACAAATGGCTGAACTGATCATACCGTCGCATCTGCGCCAAGCGCATCATGCAGGAATGGAACGCCTGCTGAACACCTCCGAAGCTCGGGTGGCTGGACGTGGAAGGGTGCAATTGCAGGCGCTGCGCAAATCTGGTGAAATCTTCCCGGTCGAAGTCTCTCTTTCCATAAGCCGCAGCCAAGCCAATATGATTTTTGTTGCCTACCTGCGTGACATTTCTGATCGCATCGCAGCCGACGAGGAACTGCGCCGTGCCCGTGACGATGCCCTGGCTGGGGAACGGGCCAAGGCTAATCTGCTCACTGTCATGAGCCATGAGATGCGCACACCTTTGACTGGAATTTTGGGGGCGATTGATCTGTTGCAGGAAACCGGTCCCAATGCCGAGCAAAGCCGCTATCTGGATGCCATGTCGGTGTCAGGCGAGTTGTTGTTGCATCACGTCAACGATGTTTTGCAGCTATCAAGCCTGGAATCGGGAATTGAGTCAGAGGTGCTTTGCCCCTTTGATCTGCGTGAAGTGATGGAACGGTTGGTGGGGAGCCAACAAGCCCACGCGCGTTCACATGGCAACGTCTTGACCTTGAATTATAGTATCAGCGAAGGCGCAAGCATGGTTGCGGGGCAACCACGGGCCTTGCAGCAGGCGCTGCTCAATCTGATTGGGAATGCGATAAAGTTTACCCGCGATGGGGCCGTTCTGGTTGATGTCCAGATGAGCACCACTGCGGGCCACATCGAATTTAATGTCTCAGATACCGGTGAAGGCATTGCCAAGAAGGATCTCAAACGGATCTTTGAGGATTTTATCACGCTGGATTCCAGCTATCGGCGGGGCAGCGAAGGCACTGGGCTGGGACTGGCAATAACCCGCCGGATCGTAGAAGCTATGGGCGGCACCATCACCTGTGACAGTGAGTTGGGGGAAGGCAGCCTGTTTTCCCTGACCCTCCCGCTCGCGGCGGCGCAGCAAGTGCCGGTCCTCAACCCTTCGGCTGAGCAGGCGCAGGAACACACTGCGAAGCTGCTGGTGGTCGAAGACAATGATATCAATCGTGAGCTGTTCCAGCAGATGTTACAAAAACTGGGGCATCAGGTGGCCGTGGCCTCAGGCGGCGCCGCAGCGATAGATATCTGCCGACAGCAGGAATTTGACCTCATCCTGATGGATATCAGCATGCCGGAGGTGGACGGCATAGAGGCGATCAGCCGGATCCGGGCGGAGAAACTGGCGGAAGCGGTCGATATCGTCGCGCTCACGGCGCATACCGCCCCTGATGACCATGCCCGGATACTCAAAGCAGGCTTTGCGGAAATCGTCACCAAACCCGTTACCAAACAGGAGCTGTCTGCTTTGGTGGCGCGGCGCGCTGCACCTGCAAAGGTCGCGCAGGAGCCTATAGAGCAATCGGATCTTGAGCAGTTCTTTGAGGCCTTGGGCACTGAGCGTGCCATGGGATTTCTAACTGCATTTGCCGAGGAGGTGGAAAGCTTCCTGAGTGCTCTACTGGTGACCGATGCGCCTACCCAAGATCATCGAAAGGAAGCCCACCGATTGGCCGGTTCCGCAGCTGTGTTGGGGCTGGTTGATCTGCGCAAGGCTCTATTGGCAATCGAGATGCAGGAGGGGGACGAAAAATCTATGGCCACGGAGCTTCAGCATAGTTGGCTGGGTGCGAAATCTAACCTGGAGATGAATTCACCCTATTCAGAAGCGGTCTAGCTCGGCTACGGGTAGGTTGAGGCACACGCCGCTTAGAGGCTTGGCACGTTGAGCTTCAAAGCCAGTAGATGACGATTGCGGCGAGCGCGATGGCTGAGAGGAAGACCTCCGGGCAGCGGTCGTAGTGGCTTGCCACAGGCCGTCAATCCTTTAGCCTGCCGAACGTGATCCCGATCAATGCCCAGCAGGGCATCACGCAGGTGATGTCCCGAGAGGGATCATGAGGGGCTTCTGTTCGCCGAGTTCGGCAGCCAAGCCCGCCATTACCCTGGCAAAGACGCCCTTGTCGCTCTAGCGCTTCCAACAATTCTATAGCGTTCAGCAGGCTTGGGCCGCTTCACTGGGGCGACGGTCCTGCCTCACTGTGCGATCCATAGGTTGCAGGCAAATCGCGCCATCGTAAACCATTGCGATTGATGAAGATAACACCGCTCAACACGCGCCGATCATCCCTTTCAGGACATTTCTGCGCAATGCCTTGCCAGGCGACGAACGCGAAGTTTGCCGTGGAATTTTGGAAGAAGGGCGCAAGGCGCGCCACCTTTGCATCCGCCAGTCAGAAGAGGTCAAACATGTTTACTGCTCGGTTTTCGAACCGTGAATCACACAGAGCGCAGGAAATCAATGGGGCCTGAGCCTAGTTGCAAATCCACGATTGTGATAAACTACTCTTCTTTCCGGTTTAGCCTATGCAAAGCGATCGTCTTTGAAAAGTGATTCAAATTCCGTCGGCGTCGCGCCAAACCAAAGCCATTTGGAAAACAACTGATAAGGGATCATCATGGGAACGCTAATAGATTCTATTCCCACGCAAGAAATTGCAAAGCAGGGAGCCGCTTTTTTCAAGGAACATAAGGGGAAAGTAGCCGACGTCATCAAAGCAACCAATATGACCTCAAAGCAGATGCACAATCCTGATGAACTCAAGGAACTGTTTGGCATACCTGGTTCCAATGACATTGGATCAATAAAAGTTGACCTGTCCGCGTTCAAAAAGAAACTTGGCTTGACAATCACTGTCATTGACTACGCCAAGCTAGAAACGGGCATTCAAAAGCAGATAAAATGGTTTGCCGCTGTGGATCGCTACAACCCTGAAACTGAAATAAAGAAAAGAAAGGACAAGGCTTACAAGCTTTATGTCGACTATAGCAAGGTGGCTTTCAAAGAAGGCAAGGACAGTAAAAACGCTATCAAAAAAGGCGAGGCAGCCCTTAAGGAAATATCACCGTTCATAGCAGAGCTAAACGAGTTGGCAGGATATTACTCAGCTTGTAACGCTGTGTACCCTAAGCATCAAAAAGTATTTGCGGCTTACGACAAGACTTTCACAGCCGCCGAAGATATGATCATGGCGGTTTGCACCAAGATTCCCTTCCACCCTACCTATCAGGCGGAAGCAATGGCGCATCGAAACGCTTGTCACAAGCTCAAGGTTGCATGTGGCGACGCAGAAAAGCTCTGCGGAAGAATCGCCAAGAATTCAAAGCCAAGAGAAGCTCTTGTAAAAGGCAATCGCAGTATATTTGAAAGTGCTGTCAAGCATATTGCTGAAAGCGTCGCCCCCGCCAAAGTAAAAGCCGCCGAAAAGGCAATAAACGAGGCGATCAAACCTGCAACTGGCCTGCTCAAAAAATTCTTCGGAGGATAACTCTGATCGTTCTTTTGTGATGCAGTTCTGTTCCCGGAACATAGTAAAGCACTACCGGCTAACCCGGCTTCTGCGATGGTATCCGCTCCAATGTCGCCACACAGTGCGGCCGAGGTACCGTTGCACATTGACCGCATCGTTTTGGGCAATTGCTCCGGCGCTCGTAGTCTTCCAAGGCTTTGCATTCTTGCGTGGCGGGATCATCGCATGGGCACCTCTGGCGGCGACCGCCTCTTGACATTTACGGGTGTCATAAGGGCCATCTGCGGTAACGTTGCCGATGTTCTGATCGAGTGGGATTTGGTTCAGCAGTTCGGGTAGCATGTGAGCATCACCGATGTTGCTGCTAGTGACTTCGACTGCCCGAACTTCCAGCGTTTCCTCTTCGAAACCAATGTGTGTCTTGCGCCAGATGCGGCGTTTAGAACCGCCATGCTTACGTGCATTTCCATTCGCGTATTCAATTTGATTGAGCACGCCATTTGGTGGCTTGTTGGTCGAGAGCTTGGAATGCCGAATTTCCATCAACAAGTTGAAGAATCTAAGAAGCCTCTGCTCCAGAGGCCTGTTTTACGTCCTCCGGCCCTTCGATTTCGGGTGACGGAAAGAGTAAGGCTTTTGGGACCGTGCATCCCGAACTATGATGTTGGAAGACGCATGCTGAAGATCGGATTTCGCAAACACCGATCTGGGTAGTGTTTTCTGTGCTCGAAAAGAAAAAGGACTTAGCGGATACCCGCTAAGTCCTTGAAATCTTTGGCTCCGGCGGTAGGGATCGAACCTACGACCAATTGATTAACAGTCAACTGCTCTACCGCTGAGCTACGCCGGAACGGTCCTTGCGATATAGCGAGGCCTTAGGGGGAGGTCCAGAGGAAAATTGGATTTCCGAGAAAAAAGTGTTAGGAGCGAATTCGAAAGCTGCCAGTTTCCGTAAGCCTGCCGCAGGGCTCTATTTTTTCTCTTCCAACCAGATCGACAAGATGGGCAAATACATTGCGTTCAGCGGCAGGCAACAGAGCAGCAGGCGTCTCTTTGTAGATCTCGCGCGCCAGTTCGGATGCGGTGGCCGGAGCCCGCCCCAAACATGTCAGAATATCCGCTTCGCGGCTGTTGCGGTGCGCGATCAGCCAATCCAGGCGCTCCCGCGGGGCGGTGACTGCGGCCCCGTGACCGGGGTAGAAGACCCGCCAGTCTCGGGTCTGTAGGCGTGCACAAGAGGACATGAAATCTGTCAAATCGCCATCAGGCGGCGAAACCAGTGAACTGGCCCAACCCATGATGTGATCCGCTGTGAAACAGGCGTCCCCTAGGGCAAGAGCAATGTGGTTGCCCAAGTGGCCGGGGGTATGGATGACCTCAAGCTGCCAATCCGCCGCTGCTAGGGTCTCGCCATCCGCGACGAGTATGTCTGGCGCGAAATCACGGTCGATGCCCTCTCCGCCGCTGCGCATACCTGCACGCACCAGGTCCTGCATGACGGCACTGCGCCCAGTTTCGCTGGGGCCAAAGGCATAGATTGGGGCACCGCATCTATCCGCGAGGGGGCGCGCCAGCGGAGAGTGATCCATATGGCTATGGGTAACGATGATATGGCTAATGCGCTGGCCAGGAAGGACCGAGGCCAGAATGGCCACCAGATGGGCATCTAGATCTGGTCCAGGATCGATGACCGCCAGATCGCGGGTGCCAACAAGGTAGGTATTGGTGCCGCGATAGGTCATTGGCGAGGGGTTGGGTGCCAAAAGGCGCCGCACACCGGGTTGCAGCTCTTCTGGCACGCCAGGCGTTGGGTTGAAATCATCAGGAGCTTGCATCTGGATTTGCCTTTTGTCAGGGCCGCGTCTTGGCGCTGCCTGGGTTGTTTTGGGCGGACCTCTGACCCGTGCGGTCGTAGCGCAGAGCTGCGGGTTAACGGCTCTTCACAGTGCGGGGCTGCCCCGTTAGTATTAGCCTATGTTCTTCCAATGGCTTAAACAATATGTTCCGCGCAGTCTTTATGGTCGCGCGGCATTGATCCTGATCATGCCCGTTGTTGCGCTGCAACTTCTGGTCACAATCGTATTTATCAAACGCGATCTTGAGGACGTGACCACGCAGATGACCACAACGGTCTTGCGTGAAATCACTCTCTTGCGCCAACGGGCTGGTGATACCTCGGATCCTGACCTCTACTTACAGCATCTGGCCCCCTATCTGGCGCCCTTGACGATGACCGCGAGGTTCGTGGCCCCACAGGAGCCACGACCGCAGGATGAGCTGAGCCTGAATGAATTCTCGGGTCGGGTGGTGCGGGCTAAACTCGAACGAGAACTCGAGGGGTTTGTGGCGGTTAAGTTCCCGGAAACCCGAGAGTTCCTGCTCTATTTTGAAACGCGCGCCGGGATCTTGGAGTTGAAACTGGACCGGCGGCGCCTGACGGCAGCTGCGCCGCATCAGTTGATTGTCACCATGGTGTTTTTTGGCTTTCTGATGACGGTGATCTCTTTCGTCTACATGCGCAACCAGTTGCGCCCGATTAAGAAGCTAGCAGATGCTGCCCAGGCCTTTGGGCGTGGGCGCAACCTGCCATATTCTCCGCGTGGCGCAATCGAGGTCCGGGTTGCCGGTAGTGCCTTTCTGGATATGCGGGCGCGCATTGAACGCCAGATTGAACAACGCACGCTGATGCTGTCGGGGGTGAGCCATGATCTGCGCACACCCTTAACCCGGCTGAAGTTGAGCCTGGCGATGATCGATGAAGAAGAAGCTGAGCCCATGCTGCGGGATGTCAGCGAAATGCAGGCGCTGCTAGACGCTTTTCTCGATTTTTCACGTGGGGCCTCGACCGGGGAGCCAGAACCGGTGGATCCGCAACAGTTGGCGATTTCCGTTGTCGAAGATTGGCGGCGTCAGGACAAGGATGTGATGCTGGGAGAGTTGAGCGGCGCCGGGACGGTGCCACTGCGCGCACAGTCCATGCGCCGGGCGTTGGAAAACCTGATTTCCAATGCCGTGCGTTATGGCACGCGGGCGCGGGTCTCTGTTGCTCTGACCGAAAAATCCCTGCGTCTGCGTGTGGAAGACGACGGTCCAGGTATACCGGCGGCTCAAAGGGGAGATGCCGTGCGCCCCTTCTCCCGGCTGGATCCGGCACGAAATCAGGATCTGGGCTCAGGGGTGGGGCTTGGGCTTGCGATCGTCGCGGATATCGCCCGCGCCCATGGCGGTATGCTACGGCTGGGCAAAAGCGCAGAGCTCGGTGGATTGCAGGCCGATATTGTTATTGGCCGCTAGTACCCTTTCTTTGATTGCCACCCCAAAGGGGGGGAGGCTTTTTCAGGCTTTTAGGTGCTGCTCTTGCGGGCATGGAAGATAAAGCCAATGAAATTGAGCAGGAGCTGAGCCGCCAGAATTTGCGTGCTCTCGCTCGGATCATAGGCTGGGGCGACCTCGACCAGATCAATACCCACTACATCACCGCGTTGCGCTAGGCCTTGCAGGACCTCCAATACGTCATAGTAGAGAAAGCCGCCGTGGCTTGGGGTGCCCGTGCCGGGCGCGATAGAGGGGCAGAAGGCATCAATGTCGATAGTCACATAGTAGCGCACCCCCTCGGGAATACGTGCCAGAACCGCGTCACAGCCCAGTTTGCGCACCTGCCGTACCGACAGGATATCTGAGCCACGGGCGCGGGCGTCATCGTAGCCGTCCTTTGCAGTAGAGGAGACATTTCGGATCCCAAGCTGGGTCATGCCCGAAACATAGTCCTTTTCGATGGCGCGCCGCATTGGATTGCCATGGCCGTTGGTGACGCCATGCCGGGTGTCGACAAAATCCAGATGGGCATCAATCTGCACCACATGCAGAGGGCCGTTTTGGGCGCAATCCTCCGCAAAGGCGTTGATGCAGGGGATATTGATCGAATGATCTCCGCCAATGGTGACGGGCAGGGCGCCGGCATCCAGAATCTTTTTGACGCCAAATTCGATATTGGCGTGGCTTTCATCGGTTTTGGTATGGATGATATCGGCGTCGCCAAGATCGACTATCGTTACATCATCGGCGCCCAAGTAGGTGGCGTCATCTTCATGGTCATAGGCCCCGGCATGGCCAAAGCTGAACAGGGTGGAGGCCTCGCGCACTGCCCGCGGCCCAAAACGCGCGCCTGGGCGCCACTGCGTGCCAAAATCAAAGGGAGCGCCAAGTACGGCGACATCCGCCTCAATTGTATCCCAATCTGCAACGTAATTGGATTTTCCAAAGGTGGAAATACCGACAAAAGGAAGGTTCAACCGACCGGCCTCATATCCATGCTCTGACAATTTTGTCTCCTACTTGTCTGCTGTGTTTGATTACAGATGATGGCGGAGTTCATGCGCCAGGACCAGCGCTTCATTTGCAAATTTCGGCACTATCGACCATTCAGCAGGTCACGCTGTTTTCGTTTTTGATCAGGGCCTAAGTCGATTTTTTGACCGAAAATTAGGCTATTCATTTTAGTGAATTTAACTGTAGCTTAGGGGGGCCAAGGCCTGCGTAGCTAAGGTGCATCGGCTGAGGCGGCGGATAGGAATTTTAGTAGGGATTTGACCAAACTATGACTATGACAAAACGGGATGTTGTTGGGCTTTGGTTTTCAGAAATCTGGGATGCGGGAAATATCGCTGTTTTGGATGACCTTCTGGCCCCCACCCTAGGGGAGGACGACCAGATCTACAGTGGCATGGCATCGCGGAAAGAGCTTCCACTTTTGGTCGAAGTGTTACGCCGCCTTATCGGGCCGATGAAGACCGAAATTCTTGTCTATCTGGAAGATGGTGAATGGGTAAGCGTTTACTATCGAACCAATGGCACTGGTGAAGAAGGGCATAAGCCTGTTCAGGTCGAGAACCTGTTGATGTTTCGGTTTGATCAGGGATTGATCGTAGACTTGATCTCCCGGATAGATAGTCTCGCCTTGTTTGAACAGCTTGGACAATTGCCCCCTGACACCCTGATGGGGTGTTTTTCCGGCCAAAGCCTTATCTGGAAATAGGTTTTATTTGTTTGCAGCCTTTCTGTAGGAGCGGGCTCAAGCATCGTGTAAGGCGCTATCTCGCCCCACCATCGCCAGTTGACTGCATGTCTGTTGCTGCCAGTCCTGCGTCAGGCCTGCTACTGAGCTAGGCGCTGAGCCGCTACTCATGTGACGGCTTGCGCGTTACGGTGGACAAAAAGCGCATGTGCATTTTTTGGGGAGCTGCTGGTAGTAGGGGGCGAGAGGGGGGGCTTCTGCAAAGCCCATTTCCCGAGTACAGTGGCCCTGTAAGTGCGTATCACAAAACTGGTGGCGCACATCATGGCTAACCCATTGAAATATATTTGATGCCGTGGGGTTGGTGCGGGGCAGCACGGGCGTTTTTTGAGATGGGTTTAGCGGAGTGTGGTAGGCCCGGCAGGATTTGAACCCGCAACCAAAGCGTTATGAGCGCTCTGCTCTAACCGTTGAGCTACAGGCCCGCTGAACACGTGGTTAGAAAAAGCGCGCAGGAAGGTCAAGCCATGATTGCAGCTGGAGGGTGGCGTCGGGCAATTGAGGCGAGGCGCATTGCTTCCATACGCTCGAGCAGGGCTGAGATGACCACCTCGTGGCGTTTGTCATAGCTATGTCGTGAGGGATAGACCGCGTAGATCTCTTTCGGCTGTGGCTGATAGGCGGGTAAGACTTCCTCAAACTGCCCGGCCACAAGCGCTTCATCCAAAAACAGACGTGGCGCACGGGCGTATCCGGTGTGGTTGGAGACGGCGCGAATGATCAGGTCAGGATCATCGGCGGTAAAGCCCACATGGACTGGCGCCTGAAATTCGACGCCGTTCAGGACCAGTGGGAAGAATCCACCGGTTTGGTCCTCATGGTGTTGGATGAATTTTAGCCGCTTCAGATCTTCGGGCAGCTCTGGCCGCCCGGTCTGATCCAGGTAGGTTGGCGTGGCAAAAAGCACGGTCTCCATCTGGGCAATCTTGCGCGCGGCCCCGTCGCTGTCGCCCAATGTTCCTGAGCGGATGGCCAGATCGACGTTTTCACGTACCACATCAACAAGCCGATCCTCGAGCTTCATCACGATGTCCAGATCGGCATAGGCCTGGTTTACCTCGAGCAGTACCGGGCCAAGGATAATGCGGCCAAAAAAGGTGCTGGTACTGATCCGAAAGGTGCCTGAAACACTTTCCTCCAATGCGCTTAACTCGGCGCACATGCGGTCATAGCCTGACAGCAGTCCCTGGGCCTGGGAATAGACCAACTGGCCAGCGCGCGTCGGCTTAACCCCGGTAGAGGAGCGGTGCATCAGCTCATGCCCCAAGAGCGCCTCTAGCTGTTTGATTTGCAGGCTCATCGCAGGTTGGCTGATCCCCCGGCGCTGGGCAGCGCGGTTCAGGCTGCCTTCGTCCAAAGCGATCACAAAGCTCTCCAATAGTCCCAACCGATCCATAAGGGTATAGCTCCTGCTTATATGCGTGATAGGGCGTTTATGCCTACATTGGCAAGTTTTGGCAAACTAGATCGAGGGTGCGACCAGAAACTGGTTCCAACCATATCGGAGATCCTTATGACGATTAATCGCAGAACCTTTCTTGCGGCACTCACTGCAGCGCCCGCGGCCACATTGGTTTCCGGGCAGGCTCAAGCCGAAAGCTCCCCTGCAAAGACAGGATTGCCCCCTGTCTTGCACCAGTTTTCCCTGGGCGATGCCCGTGTGACTGTGTTCTTGGACGGCCATCTGCCGCTGGGGCCGCAGCTTTTTGCAAATTATGATGCGCAAAAGGCAAATGCCGTGCTGGCCCAAGGGTTACATCAGATGACCCCGGAGGGGGTAAATATCCCTGTAAATGGATATCTTGTTGAGCGGGGCAGTGAAAAAATGTTGATTGATGCTGGTACGGCTGACCTGATGGGGCCGAATCTGGGCGCTATGGGGGCTGGGCTGGCGGCGCTCGGGGTGACCCCCGCTGAGATCTCCATGATCCTGCTCACCCATATGCATCCCGATCACTCAGGTGGGCTGGTAGCCAGCGATGGTACGGCGGTTTTCCCCAATGCGGAGCTGGTGGTGTCACAGGTGGAGTGGGCGTTTTGGCATGATGATGCCATTATGGCCTCGGTGCCGGAAGGCAGCCGGGCGTTCTTTCAGATGGCACGCATGACAGTTGCCCCCTATCAAAACCGGCTGCGGTTGATTGACGGAGAGACCGCCGTTGTTGCCGGGATCACCTCATTGCCGCTGCCGGGCCATACTCCGGGCCACATGGGCTATATGTTGGACAGCGGCGGGCAGCAGCTATTGTTCTGGGGCGATATCATCCACAGCACCGCCCTGCAGTTTGCATACCCTGACTGGACCATCGCCTTTGACACGGATCCGGTGCTGACGGCGACCACGCGGCACAAGATGCTCGACCGCGCGGCCTCTGAAGGGTTGTTGTTGACCGGAAGCCATATTGACTTCCCTGGCCTTGGTCGGGTTTTGCGTCAGAGCGAGGGCTATCGCTATCAGGCAGCGCCCTGGCAGTTTGGCCTCTGATCTGGCTGCGTAATTGGGGGCTTATCTAAGCATAGAGCTCTCTCTCCACCGTGCGACAGGTTGCGCGCGGTGGATTCCCTTGTTTCTTTCTTGCGAGCCTTGCGCTAAAGGCTGCGCAACCAGTTTTAAGGAGCCAAGAGATGACCAGCGGCAAGAACGGTTTGACCTATGCGGATGCAGGTGTGGATATTGACGCGGGCAATGCCCTGGTGGATCGTATCAAGCCCGCGGCCAAGCGCACCAATCGCTCGGGTGTGATGAGCGGCTTGGGCGGCTTTGGCGCGTTGTTTGATCTCAAAGACGCCGGCTATAGCGATCCCATTCTGGTCGGCGCCACTGACGGTGTGGGAACCAAGCTGCGCATCGCTATTGATACCGGTGTTGTGGATGGTGTTGGCATTGATCTGGTTGCAATGTGCGTGAATGATCTGGTCTGCCAGGGCGCTGAGCCTCTGTTCTTCCTCGACTATTTTGCGACCGGCAAGCTGGAGACAGAGACTGCCGCGCGCATCATTGAGGGCATTGCCGAGGGCTGCGTGCGCTCTGGCTGCGCTCTGATTGGTGGCGAAACCGCCGAGATGCCTGGCATGTATCCTGAGGGCGATTTTGACCTGGCAGGATTCGCAGTTGGTGCCATGGAACGCGGCACGGCCCTGCCTGCTGGCGTGGTCGAAGGGGATGTGTTGATCGGTTTGGCCTCGGATGGGGTACATTCCAATGGCTATTCGCTGGTGCGCAAAATTGTTGAGCTCTCCGGACTTGGCTGGGACGCGGATTCGCCCTTTAGCGAGGGCACTCTGGGCGAGGCCCTGCTGACGCCAACACGTCTTTATGTAAAGCAAAGCCTGGCGGCGGTACGGGCAGGGGGCGTGCATGCGCTTGCCCATATCACTGGCGGTGGTCTGACAGAGAACCTGCCCCGGGTGCTGCCCGAGGATCTGGGTGCCGACATCGACCTGAACGCTTGGGAGCTTCCCGGCGTGTTCAAATGGATGGCCGAGGTCGGCGGCATTGCCGAAGCTGAGATGCTCAAGACCTTCAACTGCGGCATTGGCATGATCCTGTCGGTTTCCGCCGATCGCGCCGATGAACTGATGGCGATCCTGCAGGATGAGGGCGAAACCGTCAGCCGCCTGGGCACTGTCACCGCGGGAGAGGGCATGCGTTACACAGGCTCTTTGCTGTGAGCGACAAGAAAAAGGTTGCCATTCTGGTCTCAGGCGGCGGCTCCAATATGGTGGCGCTGATCGAGAGTATGTACGGCGACCATCCAGCGCGCCCCTGTTTGGTGCTGTCCAACGATGCCGAGGCAGGCGGGCTGAAAAAGGCCGCTGCCGCTGGCATCGCCACGGCGGCCGTGGATCACCGCCCATTTAAGGGCGATCGTGCGGCTTTTGAGGCCGAGCTGATCAAACCTATTTTGGACGCGGGCGCTGATATCGTCTGTCTGGCCGGGTTTATGCGGGTGCTGACCGAAGGGTTTGTCACGCCGTTTCAGGGCCGCATGTTGAATATTCATCCCTCACTGCTGCCCAAGTACAAGGGCTTGCATACTCATGCCCGTGCGCTTGAGGCTGGGGACGCTGAGCATGGCTGTACCGTTCACGAAGTGACACCAGCATTGGATGACGGCCCTATTTTGGGCCAGGCACGCGTGCCCGTCTTGCCCGGCGATAGCCCTGATGATCTGGCAGCGCGCGTGCTGGTGCAGGAACATCGGCTGTACCCAGCGGTACTGCGGCGCTTTTCTGCGGGGGATCGCAGCCCGGTGTTGCTAAAGGGGTGATCTGGCAGTTTGCATTGCAGACAGCAAAGGCGTATCACCATGGCCAGCCGATTTGCCCAGAACTTCAGACCAGAACACCAGAAAAGTCGTGATATATGAAAACTCTGACCACCACCGACGCGCTGCAGGCCTTTTGTGAAGAGGCAGCAAACCACCCCTATGTGACGGTCGATACCGAGTTTCTGCGCGAACGTACCTATTATTCCAAACTCTGCCTGGTCCAGATCGCCTTTTCCGGCGATGGTGAAAACGACGCAGTTCTGGTGGACCCCCTGTCAGAGGGGTTGTCGCTGGAGCCTCTCTATGAGCTGTTTCGCGATGAATCCGTGGTCAAGGTGTTCCATGCTGCGCGGCAAGATCTCGAAATCTTTTGGGTGGATGCCAATGTCTTTCCCAAGCCCTTGTTTGACACTCAGGTCGCGGCCATGGTCTGTGGCTTTGGCGATCAGGTGGGCTATGAAACTCTGGTGCGCAAGATCGTTAAAGAGGGCGTCGACAAAAGCTCGCGCTTTACTGATTGGTCTCGCCGCCCACTGAGCGAGGCGCAGCAAGCCTATGCCTTGGCAGATGTTACCCATTTGCGCCGGGTCTATGAATATCTTGCGGCCGATCTGGAGCGCAGTGGCCGGTCGCATTGGGTTGCGGAAGAACTGCAGGTGCTTACTGATCCTGCGACCTATAACATTCAGCCGCAAGATGCCTGGCGTCGGGTTAAGACCCGCACCTCCTCGGGTAAGTTCCTGGCCGTGGTGCGTGAGCTGGCGGCTTTTCGCGAAGACTATGCCCAAACCAATAATGTGCCGCGTAACCGGGTATTCAAAGACGATGCGCTGGTAGAGCTGGCCTCAACTAAACCGCGCACCAGTTCTGATCTAGGCGGCTCGCGGTTGTTGCTGCGTGAGGCCCGCAAAGGCGCGATTGCCGAAGGCATTTTGCAGGCGGTGGCCAAGGGCATGAACTGTCCGGCGGACAAACACCCTAAAATGGACCGCAGTCGCGAAAAGATGCAGGTTAACCCTGCGCTGGCAGATTTGCTGCGGGTCCTGCTGAAGGCCAAAACCGAATCCGCAGGCGTTGCCGCCAAGCTGATTGCCCCCAGCGCCGACTTAGATGCAATCGCCGCTGGCGAACGCGATGTAGCCGCCCTAACAGGGTGGCGCCACGAGGTCTTCGGCGAGGATGCACTGCGTCTATGCAATGGCGAAATTGCCCTGGCCGCCAAGGGGCAGTCGGTGAAAGTCGTCGCGCTTTAGAGGTCAGGACTGTGTAGCGCTTTTTGGCGGCGATGATACGTGCCGCTGAAAACTGATTCTGGTCTTTGGAAGTGGTTCTTCTTTGCGTCCAGATTGTGCGTCACTAATGCAGTGTTCTCGGCAATCTAGGAATTTGAACGGTGATGAAACAAATCACTGATGAGGCAGCCGAAGAGGCCTATAAGCGGTTTATCGACAGCTTTGTCCAACTCGCCCAGTCAAACGTCATAGCGGACCGAATCCAAGAGAACGGCCACTCTGAGCGCACGAATGACGCTGATCGGCCGCTGTCCGCGCAGGAAGCAGAGCGCAAGGCGTTGTTTTTGTCATTGTCGCCAACCCAAAGGCAATGCACCGCTGACATGCTGCGGGACCAAAAGGTCGGTGCCCTGCATGATCTATTGTGTCTGATGGAATGGGAGGTGACCCAGGGCGACTGGGAGGTCGCCACTGTTGGCGTTCCTCTTGGGAAGAGTCCCTTTGGCTCCTATCACTTTGACTTTATCTGCCGCTCCAGCGGCGATGACTGGCCGGGCTCTACTAGCTAAGCTGCAGTTGCATTTAACTAGCAGCCAAATCAGATGAAAGACTTAGCTGAGTGATAGGCAATCCTGACTTATCGACGCTCGAAAAGTCAGGAGCAGGTTTAGCGGCGGCGGGTTTCGCGGGCGTTTTCGGCTCCGCTGACCCGGATGGTGCGAATGCCACGCAGGCTTTGCTCGGATATAGTGACAGCGGCCTGAACCGTGCGGCTATGTTCGCTGCCCGCCGGGGTTGCGGCCACCGGATAGAGAACATGCAATGTATATTCCAGCGTGCCATCAGCAGCCTCAGGAACCGGCCGCAGCTCTACCTCATGCGCGCCCTGGCGTGATGCAATGCCACTGGCATATATGATCGCTCCGTTTGGCGTCGGTTCCACGCGCAGCTCGCTGATCTGTGCCACCGGAACACTGAGGTCTTCCTTATCAGCGCGGGCAAAGATGCTCTTGCGGCCTTCATCGGGGAGCAAGGGGTTGACGGCTTCGGCGCTTGCCTCTGCAACAGGCGCGGATCTCGACTTTCCGAACCAGTTGCCAGGGTTGATACGTGAGTCACGCCAACCGCCACAGCCCGCAAGTATCAGCGTGCCCGTCAAGATGAGTGCCAAGGATTTGCGCATGTGGTCCCGCCCGTCTTTTAAGTCTGGTTGATTGTGGTTACCCGATTGCGCGGCGCTTGAAAAGCTGTTGAAAAACATCGACAGGCGGCATAGGTGCTGCTGTGCTGATTTTCGTCACAAACCAGGGGATGCCCCATCATGGCCAGTGCTGCATTTGAAGAGATTGTTGAAGACTTCGAGTTCCTGGAGGACTGGGAGGATCGCTACCGCCATGTGATCGAACAGGGCAAGGCGATGGAGCCTTTGGATGATGCGCTGAAAGTCCCCGCTACCAAAGTAGATGGCTGCGCGAGCCAGGTCTGGCTCCACCCCACTATTGAAGGCGGGCGCTTCCATTTTGATGGTGAAAGCGATGCGCTGATTGTGCGCGGTTTGATCTCGGTCCTGCGCAGCTTATACAATGGGCTCACTCTGGCGGAGATCCTGGAGGTGGATGCAAATGCTGAATTGGGCCGCTTGGGTTTGAATGAGCATCTGTCGGCACAACGCTCCAACGGTGTGCGCTCGATGATCGAACGTATACGCGAAACGGCTGCCGCACAGCTCTAAAGCGGCGATGCCTTGTCTTGATCGCGGGGCCCGCACTGCCTTGTTCTGTCACGCTCTTGAAGCTGTGCAGTATAGTCGCGCAGCAACGACACCCGCCGCGGGCGAAAGCTCTCCCCGGACTTTGTATAGCTTTCGATGCGGGTGACATGAAACATACGAAAATCCTTGCGCTTGCAACACCAGGCAAGCAGCATTACGGCGCGGTCATGATAGGCGATTGCGAGCGGATAGATCCGCCTGAGCGTATGGGCCTGTTTGAGGTCTCGGTAGCCTATTTCCAGCGCCTCCTCGGCCCACATCGCCTCGCGCAGCAGCGTCATGTCGATGGTTGGAGTTTGTGGCACTGTATAGCGATGCACCAGATTGACCGAATGCATGGCCTGGCGTTGTTGTCGTTCGGGCAAGGTGGCCAGAATTTTTACCAGCGCATCATGTGCCGCTTGTGACAGATCGCTGTCACCGCGCTGTCCCACCTCTGACAGGCCCAGGGTCAGGGCCTCGATTTCGATCTGGGTGAAGGTCTGCGGTGGTAGAGCAGGGTCTTCGACCATGGTGTAACCAAGGCCCGCTTCGCCCTCAATCCTGGCGCCGGCGGCGCGCAGACTGTCGATATCGCGGTAGATGGTGCGCTCGGATACCTCCATCGCAGCCGCCAAACGGGCGGCGGTCACCGGAGGTGTCAGCCCCCGGATGAGATGCAGTAGACGGAAGAGACGATCTGATTTGGCCATGAGACACCCTAGGCAAAACATCCTGACAGAATTTGGCAGGAGGGTAACGGCATAGAGCGGTCATCGACAACTACAAACCCGAAAGGTTTCAAAACAATGCCCAAGCTTTACCACTCCCCCCACAGCCGCTCCTCTCGTGTTGTCTCTCAGCTTATGCTGATGGGGAAACTCGACGCGGTCGAGGTGATCTGCGTTGATATCATCAAAGGCGACGGCAGCGGCCGCAAGGATCCAAAGAATGCCCATCCCGAAGGCAAGGTGCCGTACTTGATCACCGACACAGGCGAAACCATCCGCGAGAGCGGTGCTATCATGATGTATCTGGATGAGCTGTTTGGCCAGCCTCTCAGCCCCAAGCCCGGCGCGCCGGGACGAGGTCCTTATCTGTCCTGGATGCATTACTATGGTGGCGTTCTGGAGCCTGCTTTGGTTGCAGCCTTTACCGGGGTTGAACACCCTGCCTTGGTCGGAACATTCCGGACCATGGTTGAGGTCGGGGCGCAGTTGGAAAGCGGTTTGAAAGACGGACCATTCTTGCTCGGCGATGACCTGTCTGTTGCTGATCTGATCATGGCCTCAGCCTTTCTTTGGGCCCCACATCTGATGCCGGAGAGTCCTGAGATAAAGGCCTGGGTTGCCCGTGTGGCGGCGGCGCAGGACACACCCGTCATGGAGGCCTTTGAGGCCCAAGCCCAGGAGGGGTTGAGCCTGATGCAACCCGCCTGAGACAATGTTCAAAGCCTGGGCGGCGTTTATCGCTATCAGGCTTTGAGCTTCCCCCAGTGCAGCAAGCTCTCTTGCAATTCGCCATAGCCCGTGTGGCGGTGCTCGAACTCCAGCCCCATGCGCGTCGCGCAGTCACGGGCCTTTTCCAGCAGTTCTGGGTTGGAGAGCTGCGATTGGTAGACCAGCTTGGTGTAGTTGCCAAAGATCATCTCACGCAGTTCTGGATTTTTGTCCAACCCCATGGGGCGCCAGATGAAGGCGTCAAACTGTTTCACTAAGAAATCAGTCAGATAGAAGGCGGTTATTTCCCCAGCCTCGGCGTGCTTTGCAAAGACTTCATTGCCTTCAAAAAAAGAATAGCAATGGGGGCCTGCAACCATTTCAACCCCTAATTCGGCGCATTTCTGCTCCAGCGCGCCGCCAGTGCCGCAATCGGCATAGACCACACAGATCTGATCATAGGTGTGGCGATGTTTCAGCACGGCTCCCTCGACCGCAACAGTGATTTGATCGGGGTAGAGGTGCAGTTTGGCGGGCAGGCAGGTCAGGTCCATGTGATCCAACCCGTTGAGTTCCTTGATGGCAAGGATCTCACGGGCCAGGGCGCCGCAGGCGATCAGCAGGATGCGGCCATGCTTCTTATCCGGGGCGGCCAGGCCCTGTTCGGTGAGGGAGCTTTCCTCAAGCGAACGCCCTGTTGGAGGGCGAAATGCAGCCCGCTCGGTCAAGCGGGCTGCACGTCCTTTGCGTGCCAATTTAGGCGCTCATCTGGTTGTGCTTGCGCGCAACAAAGTCCTTGGCCATTTCCACTGCAACGGCTGCATCGCGGCAATAGCCGTCAGCGCCGATCGCCTTGCCAAATTCTTCGTTCAGTGGCGCGCCACCAACCAGGACAACATAGTCGTCGCGCTTGCCCTGTTCGATCATCGTGTCGATGACGACCTTCATGTAGGGCATGGTGGTTGTCAGCAGAGCGGACATGCCCAGAATGTCAGGCTGGTGCTCTTCGAGAGCCTCCAGGTAGTTTTCAACCGGGTTGTTGATGCCCAGATCGACTACTTCAAAACCAGCGCCTTCCATCATCATGGACACCAGGTTCTTGCCGATGTCGTGAATGTCGCCTTTGACGGTGCCAATGACCATTGACCCCATGCGCGGCGCGCCTGTGGCGGCCAGCAGTGGCTTCAGGATGGCCATGCCGCCCTTCATGGCGTTTGCCGCCAGTAGAACCTCAGGCACAAACAAGATGCCATCGCGGAAATCGGCGCCAACAATGGTCATGCCGCCCACCAGCGCTTCTGTCAGCACCTTGTAGGGCTCCCAATCGCGCGACAGAAGGATGTTCACACCTTCTTCGATTTCTTCCTTCATACCGTCATAAAGGTCATCAAACATCTGTTGGACAAGTTCTTCGTCGTCCAGTTCCGCCAGGATGATATCTTCTTCTTCTGACATGCGCCTATTCCTTGAGTGGGCGGGGAGTCCCCGGCGTGGCATCGTTGTGCCGACTATTGGGCCATAATGTCGCGTCGAGACTGCAATATTTGCGACATTGCCTTTGTCCGAACCGACCTATAGGCGCAAAAGTAGCAGATTGATAATGAAGAATTCGCAAGGAAATCTTCGATTTCTCGGGTTTGTTCTTCATTTGTTCCAAAAAGGCTGTCACCATAGCCAAATGGAACAGATGATTCACAATTCACCGCTACGTCGCAAAGCCCGCGCCAGTCTTAGCAATGCGCCAAGTCGCTTTGATCTGGGGCGCGAAACTGTCGATGATGGCTGGCAGCAAGATGAGCCCTCGGAAGTGATTCCCACGGAAATTCGGCTCGAACAGGTCCGTAGCGCCATCTCCTTCAACCGCTCGCCGGACCTGCCCTTTGACCGCTCGGTCAATCCCTATCGTGGCTGTGAGCACGGCTGTATTTATTGTTTTGCCCGCCCCAGCCACGCCTATCTTGGCCTGTCGCCGGGGCTCGATTTTGAAACCCGGCTTATCGCTCGCCCCAATGTGGCGGAAGTGCTGCGCCAGGAACTGTCCAAACCGCGCTACAAGGTAGCGACCCTGGCGATGGGAACCAATACCGACCCCTACCAGCCCTGCGAGCGCGACCATGAGCTGACGCGTGCCTGTCTGGAGGTGTTGCAAGAGTTTAATCACCCTGTGGCCGTCGTGACCAAGGGGAGCCTTATTGAACGCGACCTGGATATCCTGTCAGACATGGCCACCAAGGGGCTGGTGCGGGTTGGGATTTCTGTCACCACACTGGACCCCGATCTCTCGCGTCGCATGGAGCCCCGCGCGCCGGCTCCGGCGCGTCGGCTGGCCGTGATCAACCGCCTCTCCAAGGCAGGCGTGCCTGTGCGGTTGATGGCCTCTCCGGTGGTGCCGGGTCTGACAGATCATGAGCTGGAGGCGCTCTTGGCTGCCGGGGCTGCGGCCGGTGCGGATGCGGCCAGCTGGATCATGCTGCGCCTGCCGCGGGAGGTTTCCCAACTTTGGCAGGATTGGTTAGCGGAGCATGAGCCAGGCCGCGCGGCTAAGGTGATGGCTCGCCTGCGCGAAATGCACGGCGGACGCGACTATGATCCGCGCTGGGGCCAGCGCATGCGTGGCGAGGGCGAATATGCTGCCATGATCGGTCGACGCTTCAATGCGGCCTGTAGGCGGCTGGGACTTGCAGAGCGGCAGCCGGACCTGGACACGGGTCGGTTTGCAAGACCGCCCCAACCGGGGGACCAGCTGGGGTTGTTTTAATTTTTTAAAAAATGTGTTAAGATTGTTTTTTCCTTTTGGTTAATTAGGAGGTGAAGATGTTCCCGAGTGATTGGAAAAAGATACAAAAACGCTTGATGAAGCTGGGCTTCAACCCCGGGCCTGTCGATGGGATCCGAGGAAAAATGACCAGTAACGCAATACGGCGTTTCCAACAAAGTGTTGGGTTGCTGGCAGATGGGATTGTCGGACCAATGACCTATGCAGCTCTTTTTGGCCCACCTGCGACCGGTCAGGTACATCGGTTTGACCGAATGCCATGGTTTGATGAGGCCAATAGGCTCACGGGAACAAAGGAAATTCCTGGACCGATGTCGAACCCACAGATTCTGAAGATGGCAGAAGATCTGGACATAGATTATGACAACGACGACATCCCCTGGTGCGGCCTGTTTGTCGGTCATTGTGTCGGCTCAACCTTGGGAGAGGAGCCTTTGCCAGCCAATCTACTGGGCGCGCGACAATGGTTGAAATTTGGCGAGCCTGTGAGCCCTCAAATCGGTGCCATTCTGGTCTTTTGGCGGGGCAAAAAAGATGGCTGGAAGGGGCATGTCGCCTTCTGCGCCGGAGAGGATAAGAAGCGCTATTATTGCCTTGGCGGCAACCAGTCCAATACAGTCAATGTCACCAAAATTAGCAAGTCGAGGTTGCTTGGTGCGCGCTGGCCTTTGACAGGTCCTGACCCGGCAGGACTTACCAGCTTGGAGG
Organism: uncultured Roseobacter sp.; assembly: GCA_913054455.1. Taxonomy (GTDB): domain Bacteria; phylum Pseudomonadota; class Alphaproteobacteria; order Rhodobacterales; family Rhodobacteraceae; genus Pseudophaeobacter. Next base: position 4,940 of record CAJXIL010000016.1, on the reverse strand, counting down.
GGATCGTTGCCATCGACGGCGATGGCAACGAAGAATAGTATCTTTCGAGGACTTTAGCCGCGTCGGCGGCTCCCTCGGCGCGAGCGGCGCTCGGTGGCGGCCTTTTCCTCTTCACCGGTGCCATCGCTGGCGGAGGTGAAGGGACCCAGCACCTCGACGATGCGCTCCAGGCTGGGGCGCTCGCCACGAGGGCGGGTATCCAGGGCCTCGCGCATGGCACGCAAATGGTCGGGCATGGTGCCACAGCAGCCACCAATGATCTTGGCGCCGGAATCCCGTGCCATCACGGCATATTCGCCCATCAGTTCTGGGGTGCCATCGTAGTGGATGTGCCCATCAACATATTTTGGAATGCCGGCATTGCCCTTGGAAATAATGGGCCGCTCCGTGCCCTGGGCGGCAAAGCCCAAAACGGTGCGCAGGATATCAGAGGAGCCGGTGCCGCAGTTTGCCCCAAAGGCCAAAGGTGTATTGGGCAGATCCTCAACCAGCTGCGCCAGATCAGCGGAGGTGACCCCCATCATGGTTCGGCCTGCAGTGTCAAAACTCATGGTGCCACACCAGGGCATACCTGCCAGCGCAAAGGCCTCAGCTGCGGCACGGAATTCTTCAGGGGCCGAAATGGTCTCCACCCAGAGCACGTCAACGCCGCCCTCTTTTAGGGCTTCTGCCTGTTCGTGGAACATCTCAACGGCCAGCTCATGGCTCAGCTCACCCACGGGCAGCATGATTTCACCGGTCGGGCCAACAGAGCCAGCAACAGCGATCTTGCGATCCATTTTATCAGCGACCTCGCGCCCGAGTTCAGCCGCAGCGCGGTTCAGTTCCCGCACGCGCCCTTGGGCGTCATGCAGCTTCAAGCGTGCAGCGGTACCCCCAAAGCTATTGGTCAAAAACAAATCACTGCCCGCATCCACAGAGCCCTGATAGAGCGCCATGATCTTCTTAGGTTCATCCGTGTTCCACAGCTCGGGCGCATCACCGGATTGTAACCCCATGTTGAAGAGGTTGGTACCTGTGGCGCCGTCGGCCAACAGAACGTCTTTTTCCGCAAGGAAATCAGCAAAGAAAGTGGTCATAGGGGAATCCTATCAAAGGAAAGGAGATTGTCGCACAGGGGCAGGGCGGCCCGGTGCCGCTTGGTTGTCCCTGCTGTGTCATGGGAGAGGTGAAAGCGCAAATGCATAATCCTCAACTTGATTATGAGCCCCGTATTGAGGCGCCCGTTTCGTACTGATGCCTCTTACGAAGCCTGGGCCGAATTTGGCGCGGCGCGCAGCGCCGATTGGTCCTGAAGGTTCTGCGGGTCCCAGGCTGCATCTGCTCTGTCTTCATCCAAAGCACTGGCGGCTGGGGGGCGGTTCTCGTTGAGTTCTGCCCCAGGCGCGGCTGGCAGGACGGGGCCAGGGCGATGGATCAGCCGGTAGAGCTCAAAACCTGCGATGGTCATATCGAACCAACTGGGGCAGGTCATATAGCGCGGCTGCCATTGGGGGGCAAAACAGGCCTTGAAGCGGCGCAGGCCGGGATCCATGCGGGCGGCATAGCGGTGATCGGGAACTGCGGCCAGCGACAGGCGCGGGATCTCTTCTGTCTTGGCGGCGGCAATGGCCGCGCGCAGCAAGATATGGCCGGTCCCATCTGGTGCATCAGGGCAAATGCGGATGAGATCAAGGCACCATTCCGCAGAGGCTGTATGCAGACTGATAAAGCCAATAATGCGCTTGTTCTGCCAAGCGAGAAAGACCCGCTGTCCGGCAAGGTAATTGGCCTCAAAACGGCCCATGGTCGTGCCGCGCGCGCCACCGTGGCGCTTTTGCCAAGCCTGATCGAGCGCCTGCATCTGGTCCAGGGGCAGGTTGGGCGGGGCGGGGCGCACGCTGATCCCGGCCTTTTCGGCGTGACGCAGCTTGCGGCGCAATTGGCGATGGCTGGATCCGGCCTCGCTAAAGGAGATCGGGGAAACCACGGCATCTGCGGCAATGCGCAAGACGACCCAGCCTGCCTTGCGGGCGGCCAGGGCATTGCGGCCGGAACATTTGTAGTAGCAGGGCGTTGCATTGCGTTGGCGCGCGTAGCGTCGCAAGGGGGTGAGGGTTTCGCCGACGCTTCCTGTTACCGGGTCAAACAGTGCCACAGAGATCTGCGGGCTATCTAGGAGGGCCAGCTGGTTGAACCCAAAGGCCTGAACATGGCCACCATTTTGGCGGATAATCCCGCTTTCGGCTCGAAGTCGATTTTGGTTCAGGTGCTCTGCTGCCAAGCACTGAGCCCCCAAAAGATCCGGATCCGTTACTGGGGCTCTCATGGATTTCAGCCGCTCGGGCAAGATCATTAGCACGCAGGCAATTGCGGCGGGCAGGGCATAATAGACCAGCCGAAATGCCAGGAGAGCTGCCAAAAGGCCGGTGCTGTCCTCAGAGGGAAGCAGGGTGAAGATCATCAGCTCTAAAGGGCCTGTGCCACCGGGAGCGGAAGACAGGATGGCTGCGCCCAGGGCAATGGCATAGACCACCAGCAAGGTGGCCCAGGAGATCGAGAGCGTCTCAGGCAGCAGGATCCAGAGCGCGGTGCCTGCAGTCATCACATCAATCAATGCCCAGACCGAAAGCGCCGCCATTGCTGACAAAGAGGGCCAGCGCAGGGACAAGGTGCCAAGGCGCAGCTGAGGTGCGGCAAAGCTCATGAGGCTGGCGGCCACGGTGAGGACGACCAGCAAGGCGCCAAGGGGCCTGAACCAAGAAAAGACAGGGACCATGATCATCGCAAGACCACAGAGGAATGCTAGGGCTGCCATGAAGGTCAAACCCACCAACCCTGTTAGCTGAGCGGCTTGCAGAGCGGTCAACCCAGGCACCAATCGCCAGCGGGCATAGGCTCCAGTGAACAATCCAAAGCCCACCAGCTGAGAAAAGGCGATGGCAGCCATGCCTGCCCGACGCGCCGGTGGGCCATCCAGGCCTGTTTGTAAATGGCGGTGGGCCACAGAATCATAGCGCCCCAGAGCCCAAAAACTGATGCCGGTGGCACCACATGCCGCCAGCCATTGCCAAAGATGCAGTTGGCCAAGCAAAGTGCCTAGAGCCGCCAGTGAGGGCAGTTCAATGCGGGTGGAGAGCGCCCAGAGGCAAAGAGCTGCCATGGCAAAGGGGGCAGTCAGGCGAAGGATCTGAAGTGGCGATCCTGCGGAGGGGAGTTTGAGGCTCTGCATTTTGCTCTTTCTGCGGGGCCCGGTAAGGGCAGAAAGGCCAAAATAGCAAGCTGGGGTTTTTGTGACGTTAATTCCATCTCAGCGCGATGTAATTGAATTGCCTTTCAAAGTGGCATCAGTCGTTTGGCCTATTGCAGCGGGCATCGGCAAACTAAACGAATTGAAACTGCGGGCTGCGATGCCCCCGTCGCGGGGCATCGCAAAGTCGGCGCAATGCTGTCTGCTTAGGTCGCTTCCAGCACTTCCTCGCTGGCTTGTCTCAGAAACTCAGCCATCTGCTTTTTGACGTCTTCAGCGGTGAATTGGCTGTGTTTATGGGCCGCTATGTCTGAAGTGATCTTATTCAGAACATCGTCATGGCCAGGATGGTGCAGGTCAGCGCTGACAACTTCGGCGGCGTATTTTTCGGACTGGGCTGCGTCTAGCCCCAGAATATCCGCGGCCCACTGACCCAGCAGTTTGTTGCAACGGGCACGGGCCTGGAAACGAAGATCTAGGTCATGGGCGAATTTTGCCTCAAAGGCCTGCGCGCGGTCATCAAATGTGGTCATGTCATGTCCTCCAAATTTGCAACGTTGTTTAACTGATATGGTGTGCATTTGGCCGGGGGACAGGGATTGCGACAATATGCCAGCGCGCTAAATTTTGGCCATAAAAGGTCTGGGAGCACTGCAGAGAAAAAAGGCAGAGAGGATATCAGGATCTTGCTTCCCCACCCGGATTGTCTGTGACACGATCCCCAAAATCGGTTCTATTTGTCTGGTTCGCGCCACTATACTTGCAGCAATTCACCCCTTGCCCTATGAGAGCGGCAAGAAACCGGGCCGGGATTCCGGCCTTTACCTCGAAAGGCTCCTCATGGCACGTCGCAAGAAGATCTACGAAGGCAAGGCCAAAACACTGTATGAAGGTCCGGAACCCGGCACCATCGTGCAGTATTTCAAGGATGACGCCACGGCGTTCAACGCTGAAAAGAAGGACGTAATCGAAGGCAAGGGGGTTTTGAACAACCTGCTGAGCGAGTACTTCATGGTGGGACTTGGTCAGATTGGCGTGCCGACGCATTTCTTGAAGCGTCTGAACATGCGTGAGCAACTGGTGCGCTCCTGCGAGATCATTCCTTTGGAAGTGATCGTGCGCAACTATGCGGCCGGAACTATGTCCAAACGGCTTGGAATCGACGAGGGCACACAACTGCCGCGGCCAATCGTCGAATACTGCTACAAAGATGACAGCCTGGGCGACCCGCTGGTGTCGGAAGAGCATATCGCGGCCTTTGGCTGGGCCAGTCAGCAGGATATGGATGATATCCTCAGCCTAGCGCTGCGGGTGAACGACTTTATGTCTGGCGTGATGTTTGGTGTTGGTATCCGTCTGGTGGACTTCAAGATTGAAATTGGCCGCGTCTATGACGGTGATTTTCAGCGTCTGGTGGTGGCCGATGAGATCAGCCCCGACAGCTGCCGTCTTTGGGATATTGAGAGCGGACAGAAGCTCGACAAGGATGTGTTCCGCCGCGATCTGGGTAGTCTGACAGACGCCTATAGCGAAGTGGCGCGTCGTCTGGGCGTGATGCCGAACAATCCGCCAACGCCCAGCAAACCCACGCTGGTGAACTGATCTGGTAAGGTGAATCTTCCCACTCCCGTCCTGTGGGCTGGGGTGGGCACTACATTTTCTGCAAAGGGCGCGACCAGGGGTCGGCTCCCATCGAAGCTGAGGAACGACA
>CAJXIL010000015.1 GCA_913054455.1 uncultured Roseobacter sp. | reverse complement strand
TGCACGCATGTATGCTGCCGTCGATCCCTCCACCACCGGCCTTGCCGGTTCCCACTCCTATCATGCCACCCTGCGCGGTGACGGTTCTGGTGGGCAAACTGCCCGCAGCCCGACTGAGCGATATGTGTACGGCGGCGCCTCCGCATCCGATTGTGAAGGGCTCTGCGACGGTGTTGATCAATAAGCTGCCTGCAGCGCGTATCACGGATAACGCCGCCTGTGGCGGATTGATCATCAAGGGTGAATTTACCGTGCTGGTGGGAGGTTAAGCGATCCATGGCGGTGACACTCAAGTTTCAGAATTCGGGCGCGATGCCTGGCAATGCTGCGCCGGTTTCCATGCTGGGCCCAAGCCTGACCATCGGGCGCGGCGATAGCAATGATATGGTCTTGCCAGATCCGGATCAGATGTTGTCGCGCAATCACTGCGCCATTGAGGACCACAATGGCAATGTTGTGGTGGTGGATCTCAGCGCCAATGGCACCTTTCTGAACTATTCCAAAATACCGCTGGGTCGCACACCGACGCCACTCAACAATGGGGATGTGCTCTGTGTTGGGAACTATGAGTTGTTGGTTGAAATCCACAGTAAGTCCGCCGCGCATATGATCCCAGACCCGCTGTCCGATGCGCCGGCCTCGCATGGTGTCGCCGATAATGCGCCCGATCCTTTGGCGCTGCTGGATGATGCAGGTCCTGCGGGGGATTTTCTGGACGATCTGCTTGGGGCCTCGGGTCCCACCGGGCCCTCTCAGCTCAACCCGGTTGATCCCATTGATGATCTGTTGCCCCCTCTGGGGGAAGAGGAAGATCCGTTTTTCCAAAAGCCTAGCGATGGGCGCGAAGGGGTAGGGGCCAGCTTGCCCAGTCACTCCGCTTCGGCGGCAGATAGTTTTGCAGCCCCCAGCGCGCATATTTCGACAATTCCGGATGATTGGGACGATGACTTTCTGTCAGGCATAGGTGAGCCTGCCGCGCCCGAGCCAGCGCCCACACCAGCTGCGGTGCCGGTTGAACCCGTCGCAGCGCCTCCTGAACCCGTTCCGGTACAAAGCACTGCGCCCGTCAGTCCAACTGTTGATGCGGCCTCCTCCGACCCATTTGCGGAGCCTTCCGATACCGCGGCCACCACGTTAGAGGCCCCTGTTGCTGCCCCGGCCGCTCAACCTGCGGTAAAAGAAACGCCAATCCAGCCAGAGCCGGAACCTGCGGCTCAACCAGGGTCGTCGTCAGCCGCAACTTCTGCTTTTTTGCGGGGGCTTGGTGTGGAAGAGGATGCTTTGGGGGATGAGGATCCCGCCAAATCCATGGGCCGCATGGGGCGGGTTTTGCAGACTCTGGTAACCGGCATCCGTGAAATCCTGATGACGCGGACCTCGATCAAGTCGGAGTTCCGTATCGAACAGACGATGATCTCGGCTGGGGGCAACAACCCGTTGAAATTCTCGATCACGCCGGAACAGGCGATTGAGGCCATGCTGAAACCTGCCACCAAGGGCTACCTTAGCCCGGAAACGGCAGCGGCAGAGGCCTTGAAGGACATCAAGGCCCATGAGGTTGCTATGGTGACCGGTATGGAGGCGGCGCTCAAGGGCGTTCTGACCCGGCTTGATCCTAAGGCGCTAGAGGCGCAGATCGAAGACAAGGGTGGGCTTAGCGGTCTCTTGCGGGGCAAGAAGGCGCGCTATTGGGATGTCTATGAGCGGCTGTTTTCCGAGATTTCGGATCAGGCTGAGAATGATTTTCATGACTTGTTCAGCCGTGAATTTGCGCGGGCCTACAAGGCGCAATTGGACAAATTAAAAGACTGAACCGTGCCGATCGGCGCGGGCAATTAATAGGGGAGAACCAGGTGTCCTGGGACAGCAAGGTGCTTTGGACGGAGGGGCTATTTTTACAGCCGCATCACTTCCAGCAATCAGATCGCTATACCGAAGGCCTGGTGACAGGCCTGGCCCGCCGTCTTGGCCCCTATGCCTGGGGGGTCAATGCTTTGGAGATTGACCATGAGGCGCTGAAAATTGGCCAGTTTGCGCTTAAATCCTGCGAGGGATTGACGCAGGACGGGTGCATTTTCCGGGTGCCGATGGCCGACCCGCACCCCCCTGCGCTGGAGGTGCCTACCACCATCAAGGATTGCGTCGTCTACCTGACGGTTCCCCAACGGCGCCAGGGCGCGGTTGAGGTGGATCTGAGCGGCGCTGAACGTTCCGCCAGCCGATTGCGTCCCTCTAGTCAGGAAGTCACCGATGTAACCAGCACCGAGCGTAAGCCGGTGCCGCTTAATGTGGGCAAAATGCGCCTGCAGTTTGCCCTGGGTGTCGATGACATGGCGGATATGTTGGCAATCCCGGTGGCCCGTATCATCGAGGTGCGTTCGGACAAAGAGATCATCCTGGATCAGGCCTTTATCCCTTCCTGTCTGGATGCGCGAGCGGCCTCGGTATTGCGGGATTTCCTGCGGGAGTTAGAAGGGCTGCTGGCGCATCGGATGGAGGCTTTGTCGGGCCGTCTGGCAGAAGCAGGCACTGCCCGTGGAGTGGCGGATGTGTCTGATTTCATGCTGCTGTCAGTGGTGAACCGGATGCTGCCAATGATCCGGCATTTACGCCAGATCGAAAACCTGCACCCGGAGCGCCTTTATATGCTTTGTGCCGGGCTGGCCGGAGAGCTGTCTGGCTATATGGCGGCAGACAAACAGGCCCCGGAACTGCCGTCATATACCCATGATGATCTGATGGGCTGCTTTGCTCCGCTTATTCGCGTGTTGCGGCAGTATCTCAGCTCAGTGCTGGAACAGACGGCCATCGCGATCAAGTTGGAAGAGCGCAAATATGGTATTTCGGTTGGGGTGATTGCCGACCGCAAATTGCTGGGCAATGCCGGTTTTGTGTTGGCGGTCAGCGCGGATTTGCCTGCAGAAGATGTACGGCGTCATTTTGCAGGCCAGGCTAAGATTGGCCCGGTGGAAGAAATCCGCCAGCTGGTCAATTCGGCGCTGCCAGGGATCACCCTGCGGCCCTTGCCAGTGGCCCCGCGCCAGATCCCCTATCATTCTGGTGTGGTCTATTTTGAGATGGATTCCGACAGCCCCTATTGGCGCAAAATGACCACTTCTGGTGGCGTGGCGGTGCATGTGTCTGGGCAGTACCCAGGGCTGAAGATGGAACTTTGGGCCATCCGCAACAGCTAAGACAAACAGGCTTATTAACTCTCCGCTGCGGCGGGTGGTTTTAGTAATATGGTGAGTGGGTAAGAGATCATGGGTGATTATGACGATCCCTTTGCGGAACCGGGTGATACCGACAAAACGGTGATCCGCCCAAATCCTGGCGGACGCCGCCCTGCGACGCCGCCCTCGCCCTCTGTTGCTGCACCTGAAGCTGGTCAAGGCGGGACTGCTGGTCTGGGGGAAGATGCCTTTGGGGTGCCGCAGGCTGCCAGTGCCACGGGTCAAAGCAACCAGACTGCTGGTGGTGCCGCTGGCAAAGCGTCCCCTATGGCGCTGACGGGAATGAACCCTCTGGCGGCCTGTGCCTCGACCCTGTTTGCCCTCATTAGCCGCATTCGCAACCGTGCCCAGCATATGGACCCGGACGGGTTGCGAAAGAACGTGGTGGCAGAGGTGCGCGCCTTTGAGAACCGCGCCTTGCAGGCGGGTATTGCCGCACAGACCGTCAAGGTCGCCCGCTATGCGCTCTGTGCGACCCTAGATGATGTGGTGCTAAACACGCCTTGGGGTGGGCAGTCCAGTTGGGGCTTGCAGTCCATGGTTGGGACGTTTCACCGCGAAACTGTGGGTGGTGATCGGTTTTATGATCTCTTGGCGCGGCTGGAAAAAGAACCTGGCGCCAATATCGACATGCTGGAGTTTCTCTATATGTGCATGTCACTGGGGTTTGAGGGCCGCCTGCGTATCGAACAGGGCGGACCGGAGAAGCATCTTCAAATCCGCGCAGCGCTGGCCCGTATCCTGCGCAATCAGCGTGGCCCGGTAGAACGGGATCTGTCGCCCCATTGGGAGGGGGTCGTCAGACCCTTCAAGGTGCTCTCCGCGTGGCGCCTGGTTTGGATCGCCTTGGTGGTTACCTCCGTTTTACTGGTGGCGCAGTTCTTGGGGCTCAGCTGGGTATTGTCCAACCAAACAGGAAATGTAGTGGGCCAACTTAGCATCGTGGATTCCGGTCCGGCTGTGGAGCTGGAGCGTCGGGCACCGCCACCGCCACCGCCGCCACCCATACAGACCCTCGAAGAACAGGTGGCAAAGGTTGCAGATTTCCTGGGCCCTGAAATTGATGAAGGCATTGTTCAGGTTTTCCAGAAGGGCAATACCTTGATTATTCGGCTGGCGGGTTCGGGGATGTTTGGCTCTGGTTCTGATCAGCTGAGCAAAGCGTTTAAAACGCCGGTCGCCCGTGTCGCCGAGGCGTTGAACGATGAAAAGGGACAGGTCATTGTGGCCGGTCATTCAGATAATGTTCCAATCCGCTCCTCCCGCTTTCCCTCCAATATGGCGCTGTCTTTGGCGCGGGCGAAATCAGTGATGAGTGGCATGGCTCAGGTTTTTGATGACCCGGATCGGCTGTCCGCCGAAGGCCGCGCGGAGAAAGAACCGATTGCCGATAATGGCACCAAAGCCGGGCGGGCCAAGAACCGTCGCATCGAGATCTTGCTGGTGCAGGAGGTTGACCAATGATCCGCCGTTATCTTTTGCCGCTGTTTAAATCGCTCTATTCAGCGCTGATCCTTCTGGCGATCGCGCTTTCGGCCTGCACCTGGTTCTTTGCGCCCTATATCGGCGGCGCAGACTGGCGGCCGTTTGACAGTATTCAGGCGCGGGTAATCACCATCGTGGTGATCTGGGTGATAATCCTCTTTGTCATTGGACTGGTGTTCTTCCTCAGACGTCGCCGTGACCGCGCCATGGCGGACGACATGGTTGAGGCCGTCGATACCGGTGATGACGACGATGCGACGCTCGAAGAAATCGGCGAGCTGCGGGGCAAGTTCAAGCAAGCCATGGCAGAATTGCGCAAGTCCAAAAACGGGCGGCGGCACCTGAATGTGCTGCCCTGGTATGTCATCATTGGCCCCCCCGGATCAGGGAAAACCACGGCCATTGTCAATTCTGGCCTGCAGTTTCCATTGGCGGATAAGCTTGGCAAAGCCGCGATTGGCGGTGTGGGCGGCACGCGTAATTGTGATTGGTGGTTCACAAATGAGGCCGTTCTGATCGATACCGCTGGGCGCTACACCACGCAAGAAAGCGATGCTGAGGCCGATAATGCAGCTTGGCTCGGGTTTTTGGGCCTGTTGAAAAAGTACCGCAGGCGCCAGCCGATCAATGGGGCTTTGGTGGCGATCTCGCTATCCGATCTGTCATTGCAGGATGAGATGACGCAGAAATCGCATGCGCAGGCGGTTCGGCGTCGCTTGTCAGAGCTGCGCGAGCGGCTTGGCGTGCGGTTCCCGGTCTATGTTTTGTTCACCAAGGCGGATCTCATCGCAGGCTTTCAGGAATATTTTGACGCCTTAGGGAAAGAGGAACGCGAGCAGGTCTGGGGCTTTACCCTGCCCTTGGTCAAAAGCAAAAAAGAAGCCGCCGCGATTGAACATTTCGATGATGAATTTGCTGGGCTTCTGGGGCAGATGAATGCGCAATTGCTGGAAAAGATGCAAAGCGAGACAGATCACCAACGTCGGGCGTTGGTGGCTGGGTTTCCCTCGCAGGTGGCCTCGATGCGCAGTGTTGCCAAGGAGTTTTTGACCGAAGTCTTTCAGGATAACCGCTACGAGCAACGTCAGATGCTGCGTGGTGTCTATTTCACCTCGGGCACCCAGGAAGGTACGCCAATTGACCGGCTGATGTTGGGTATGGCGCAGACCTTTGGGATTGGCAGACAGGCCATCGGCACCGGGCAGGGGACCGGGCGGTCCTTTTTCCTGACCCGGCTGTTTGAAGGTGTGCTGTTCCCTGAGGCCGGTTTGGTTTCTGCCGATGACAAGGTCGAGCGTCGCTACCGCTGGACCCGTCGTCTGGCAATTACGGCAACGATCCTGGTGGCCGTTGCTATGGGTGGGCTCTGGGTGAATTCCTATTTCCAGAACGCTGAATTTATCCGCGCGGCTGAGGCAAAGGTCGTGGACTATCAGGCCCGTGCTGCCACGCTGCCGCCCAGCCCGGTGGGGGATACTGATTTGGTCCCTGTGGCTGCGGCGCTCAACCTGTTGCGAGATATGCCTGGCAATCCGGTGCTGTCAGATCCAAAGCCCGAACGCGCCATGACCTATGGGCTCTATCAGGGCGAGGTGATCGGCACCCAAACAGCACAGACATATCGTGCCGCGCTCAATCAACGTCTGCTGCCACGTCTGTTGGTGCGTTTGGAAGAGCAAATCGCCGGCAACGTGAACAATCCAGACGTGCTCTATGAGGCGCTGAAGATCTATCTGATGCTGGGCTTGCAGGGACCGATGAATCCGGACCTGGTTAAGGAGTGGATGCGGCTCGATTGGGAGCTGGTGGCTTATCCTGGTGCTTCACGGGGACAGTTGCGCAGTGATTTGACGGATCATTTGTCGGCGCTGCTGTCGCAGCCGATGGAAGAGATCGCCTTGAACGGCCCCCTGGTGGAACAAGCGCAGAATATCCTGTCTGAAATGCCGCTGGCGCAACGGGTCTACAATGGTATCGTCAATTCGAACCAGGCTACCAGCCTGCCAAAGTGGCGCTTGACGGAGATCGGCGGTCCTTCGGTGAAACGTGTTCTGGTGCGCAGTTCTGGCAAGCCGTTGAACGAAGGTGTAGAGGGCATTTTCACCTATGATGGCTTTAACAATGTGTTCCTGCCCGAGGCCGTCAGCGTGTCTGAGCGGGTACAGAATGAGGCCTGGGTCTTAGGTGAGCGTGCGGGGGATGGCCAAAGCGATGCGGCGCTGTTGGCGTTGAGCCGCGATGTGTTGGATCTCTATTACAACGACTATATCAGCCGCTATGATCAGATCCTGGGCGATGTGGATATTGTTCCGCTAGAATCCCTCAGCCACGCGGTCGAGGTGACAAATGTTCTGTCCGGGCCAACCTCTCCGATTATGAACATTCTGACTGAGATTAGTCGCGAGACCCGTCTGGCTGAGGACCGTTCGGCTTTGGACTCCGAATCGCTGAACGAAGGGGTCTCGCAGATCGTCGGTATTGAGAGCCGTTCGGGCCTGTCGATTCAGGGGCAGATCCTCTTGGAAGCGCTGATGAAATCCGCAGCTAATGCGCCCGGCGAAGCACCCAAGCCACCGGGTTCTTACGTTCAGGAGCGTTTTCAATGGCTGCATGATTTGGTGGTCCGATTGGAAGGGCAGCCTTCGCGATTGGATGATCTGATGGGATCCTTGCAACTGGTTTATCAAGAGCTGAACAAGATGTCGTTCAGCGGTGTGGCCTCTGGCGAGAGCGGTCAGGCCCTATTGCAGTTCCAGCAGACAGCCTCGCGGATTGACGGGCCAATTCAACGCTGGGCAACCCAGATTTCGGCGGGCTCCTCGGGCATTACATCCGAAGGTACGCGGGCGTCGATCAATGCGCGTTGGCAATCTTCGGTGCTGCCGTTTTGTCAAAAGGCGCTGGATAACCGCTATCCCTTCAACCGGCGTGCACGGGCTGATGTGGCAATGGTAGATTTTGCCAAGCTTTTTGCACCAGGGGGGCTCATCGATGGGTTCTTTGACGAAAACCTGCTGAAATATGTCGATACCCGCACCCGGCCCTGGACCTGGAAAAGGGTCAATGACGTGGACCTGGGCATCAGCCAAGCCGTATTGCAGCAGATGCAATATGCTGCGGAAATCCGCGATGCATTCTTCAATGGTGCTGCGACGCCTTCGGTGCAGTTTCAGATCACGCCCAAGGCGCTGGATCCCAAGGCCAAGGAAGTATTGCTGGAAATTGACGGTACCAAGGTGAGCTATAATCACCGCATGGGGCAGCCGACGCCGGTCGCCGTGAATTGGCCTGGGTCGGTTGGTCTGGCGCGGATCACTCTCTTGCCACAGCGGCGTGGCAATGAGAATACCATGTCTCGTGACGGTCCCTGGGCTTGGTTCCGGCTGCTGGACGCGGCTGAGGTGCGGCGCACCAATGTGAGCGACCGGCGGCGGGTGAATTTCCGGGTCGGCGGCCGCTTGGCCCTGTTCGAGCTGCAATCTGGATCGGTGGTGAATCCCTTTGCCCTGCCGGCAATGGCCAAATTCCGCTGCCCGAAGTCGATGTAATGGCGGCAGGTGGCGGAGCCTTCGGCAAGATGCCCGAGGTCGGAGATTTCTTCCGGCTCAATGTGGCAAGCAGTTTTGTGCGGGTCTGGGACAACTGGTTGCAACAATTGATCATGGAAGGGCAGGCCCTCTACGGGGCGGGGTTTGACGCCCATTACATGTCAGCCCCCCTATGGCGGTTTACTCTGGCGGCTGATCTCGCCGGGCCCAGCAAGATCATGGGGGTCTTGATGCCTTCGGTGGATCGCGTGGGCCGTCGGTTCCCCCTGACCCTGGTGATGCCACTTGAATCCCCTGGCCCCCCTGCGCTGGACCATCTGCGCGAAGGGAGTTTGTTTGAAGCGCTGGAAAACATTGCGCTTTCGACGCTTGAAGATGGCATGACCAAAGATAGGCTGGAAGAAGATCTTCAGTCTCTTGCGATAGCTGGATCCGAGGATTGCGCCCCCTTGCGGCAGGACGGGGATACGCTGGTGTTGATTGGAAGCCGAGAGGACGGATCTGGGGTTACACCCCAGCTGGCCGGTGCCTTGTTGGCAAAACAAGCGCCTCGGTGCTGCCTGTGGAGCACCTATTTGGACAGTGGACCGCGGATGCTGATCACAGCGGATCTCCCGCTGGGGCGGGCGGGTTCCGGGTTGTTTGATCTTGCAGCCCCTATTTGGCGGGAGGCCCAACCGATATGACAGATGTCAGGACATACCGATATGCGGCTCAGACCCATGTAGGTTTGAAGCGGAAGGTAAACGAGGACGCAATCCTTGCCCTTCCCGAGCATCACATTTGGTTGGTCTCAGACGGAATGGGCGGGCACCAGGCAGGGGATTTTGCAAGTTCTCTCATTGTGGACAGTGTCGCTTCTTTGCCTGTTTCTCTAGATCCAACTGAAAAAATGCATGGGTTGCGCGACAAAATTCAAGGCGCCCATCGGGCAATTCAGGCAGAGACCGCCGCACGGGGCGGGGGCACGATCGGTGCCACGGTTGCGGTTCTTGTCTTGGCAAATGGGCATTTTCTGTGTCTGTGGGCCGGCGACAGTCGGATCTATAGGCTAAGAGATGGCATTATTGAAATGTTGACCTGTGATCACTCGGCCGTGGCTGACTATGTTCTGGCTGGAAAGATGGACTGGGACGAAGCAGAACAACATCCCCATTCGAACGCCATCACCCGCGCTGTCGGGGTTGGCGAGGAGCTGGAGTTGGATAAGGTGCGCGGCATAGTTGAAACCGGAGATCGGTTTCTCATTTGCTCGGATGGGCTGACCAAATACGCTACCTTTCCAATATTGCAGGATGTGCTTTCAAATACCCCGCTGGAAACTGTTGGTGATCGGCTGTTGCAGATCGCGTTGGACGGGGGCGGCGCTGATAATATCTCCCACATCGTCGTGGATGTGATTTGACGCCTTGGCCGCCGTTTGGAGCGCCAAGTATTTGTCTGTGGATCTCGGAGTGGGTGTCTGCACACAGTTTTCCAGTGCGCTGTGATCGTTTCAAGAACTCTGGAATAGCCCAACTTGCCGCTTGAGAAAACTTTGCTCAGCAGGCCCGGACCCCCATCCGAATGAGTTCGCTCCCCTTAATTTTGTAGACACCGTCGATCCGCATGCGACCTGTCTGCATGTACCACGAGTTCAGTTTCTGTGGGTAGGTGGAGGCAATGATGCGCGAGTAGTGGTCGAACTTTTCAGCAGACAGGCGTTGACCACTCCTTGAAGGGCCATGAAACCCAAAGGTGGTCCTGGGCGAGATACAGGTATTGGGCAGACCCAGCAACATGGTGCAGGTCGAATAGCATACCCGCCCCCGGATCTCTACGCGCCTCCCAGAGGAACGCAGATCACGCAGTTCAATAAGACGATCGCGGACAAAACCCCCTCGGTCGCTTCCTACCACATAAGGGGCCTGACCAGCCGCTGTGACTGAGCTGGTTGTGCTAAACAGGGCCACTGTTACGGCTGCGGCCGTAACGAGGGCTTTGGCTAGGCTGTCGTAACTTTCTTTTACCTGATGTGCGACTTGGGATTTTGCCGTTTGGATCACATCCTTCAGCAGATCGCGCATAGCTTACTCCTCGCAGAAATAACTGTGTTGGAGATCAGGGCTAAGGCCGTGGAATGTGCAGCTTGGGAACAAGATGTGGCAAAAAGCGGGCTCTTGTTTTCAAATTGATAAGGATTATTGACGAAATGTTACCATCCGGCGGCTGCCCAGCCGTCTGTTGCGGTCACGTTTTTGGTGCGCGATTGATTTCGTGAAGAGAGGTCCCGTGCCTATTAGATGGCCCGCAAAGGTAAGATCTGTTGCGGGCTCCCCGCGTCCTGCGGGACCTGAGCCTCAATTCTGTACATGATCCGGAGGGTCTCTGGAGTGAGCACCTTCGCCGGAGCGCCAGAGGCAATCTTGCGGCCGCCGTCGAGCCCGAGAACGTGATCCGAATACTGCGCAGCAAAGTTGAGATCATGCATGGCCATGCCAATGATCGTACCATTTTGGCTGGCAATCAGCCGCAGCCGTTCCAGGACGAGCAGTAGGTGACGAAGATCAAGGGCCGCAGTAGGCTCGCCCAACAAAAGCACGCGGGGCTGGCGGAACAGGGCCTGGGCTAGAAACACCTGAGCTACCCCCCCCCTCATTTGTTGACAGGAGCTGGGTCCATTTAGGCTACTCTTTGAAACTGCTGGTCTTGGACGCTGTTGTCGTCTTTGCGTCGCCGAAGACCTACGCCCATTCGCTGAGACTGAGGTTGGTCGTTATGACGACGCTGGTGCGCTCATAGAGTTTGCTCAGAAGGTGGAACAGCAGTGCGCTGCCGGACAGGCTGAACGGCAAGTAGCCACGCTCGTCGATGATGCCCGATTGCCTGAACGCCGATGACCGTGGCCACATGGCTTTTGCCAGTGCCAGGTCCACCAATTAGGATGACGTTTTCCGCATTCTCTATGGAGCTGCCGTACGGTGGCCTCGTTGATGTCGCTTTAGGCGAAGTCAAAGCCTGCGAGATCCTTGTACGAAGGGACGCGCGCAACCTTTGTGTGGTAAGCAATCGAACGCATCTCCCGTTGCGCCATTTCCGCTTTGAGCACTTGGAATCACATCGGCGTTGCAGCCTCAAACGCGGACGAGCCTTTTGCGACCAAGTCATCCACTGCATGTGCGCCATGCCACGCAGCTTGAGACTGCGCAGCATGATGATAATAGAAGCCCCTGCAGGATCATGACGCATTGCGCTTCTCCCTTGTCTGTCTGAGGTCGTCATAGCGATCTATGTTTGCCTTCGGCCCGGTTTCCAACGCCAATTCTACGGCCCGCAAAACAGCGATTTCGTCGTGATGCGGTTCGGATTGTCAACGACAAGCGGTCTGACGCGCCCGCAAATAGCTTCAGAATTGGGCGCAGGGGTTTCGACCCTGAACAAGTGGGGTCAGCAACGCCAAAATGACGACCTGATGCCTGGCCCGCATTAGGATGTGGAGAAAGAAACGCTCGCCTTCGTAGGGAAAACCACCTTCTGCGCGAGGAGAGGGAGGTGCGAAAAGGGCGATGATCCACTGATGGGCAGGGCAAAGGGCGTGAGGTTTGAGGTGCCCCTAGATTTGTAGACGCTTTGCTTGGTAATTTTGGAACCAAGGAGAGAGAGATATGACCAAGGGCAGTCGGTTTACAGATGAGTTCAAGCGAGACGCTGTGGCACAGGTCGTAGAGCGTGGATACGCAGTCAGCGAGGTTGCTGAGCGGCTTGGTATCAGCACTAAGTCGCTTTACACTTGGAAGGCGCAGTTTTCGAAGCCACCGCATGTACGAGCGGAGGTTTTGGATCAGGCCGCTGAGATCCGACGATTGAAGCGCGAGTTGGCCCGCGTGACTGAGGAGCGCACTATTCTAAAAAAGGCGACCGCGTACTTCGCGCGAGAGTCTCAGTGAGGTACGCTTTTATTGAGGCCCACCGTTCGGAGTTTTCGGTGCGCTCAATGTGCCGGGTGCTGATGGTGCATTTCAGCGGGTTCTATGCATGGCTTAAAGAACCGTTAAGTCAGCGTGCGCTTGAAGATGCGCGCCAGACAGAGCTGATCCAACAGGCTTGGGCGGACAGTGGCAAGGTCTATGGCTATCGCAAATTAACGGATGATCTGCGCGATGCTGGCGAGACTTGTTCTGAGAACCGTGTGGCACGCTTGGCCAGTCTCGCAGGCATTGCCGCGCAGATTGGGTATAAACGCCGCCCTGGTCGCTATGGCGGCAAGCCTGCTGTCGTTGCTGACAACACATTGGATCGTCAATTCGAAGTCGATGCGCCTGATCGGGTCTGGGTAACAGACATCACATACATCAGAACGCACGAAGGTTGGTCTTATCTGGCCGTTGTGATTGATCTGTTCTCAAGGCGGGTCGTCGGATGGTCAATGCAATCTCGTATGACGACTGACTTGGCTTTGCAGGCGTTGTTGGCTGCAGTTTGGCGACGCAAACCAAAGCAAAAGGTCATGATCCACTCTGACCAGGGTTCCCAATTTACCGGCAGGGAGTGGCAATCGTTCCTCGGCAAACACAACCTGGTCGCCAGCATGAGCCGCCGTGGGAATTGTCATGACAATGCCGTCGCAGAGAGCTTCTTTCATCTGCTGAAACGGGAACGCATCAGGCGGCGAACCTACATCACACGCGACGAAGCAAGGCAGGACGTGTTCGATTACATCGAGATGTTCTATAACCCGACACGCAAGCACACCAACAACGGAATGCTGTCACCGGTTGACTATGAAGTGAAACAGCAGAAAATGAACGAAGCAGGCGTCTAGGAAATCAGGGGCACCTCAAAGTGCCTTCCGGCCACCACGCTCAAATACACCAGACGCTCCTTCAAGCAGAGCCCGCTTCCATTGATGGATCATCGTTGGATGAACCCCGAACCGACTGGCCAGCTCGCAGACCGTTTCTTCGCCTTTCAGCGCTTCCAACGCGACCTTGGCCTTAAACTCTGGGTGATGTTGCTTCCGTTTCGACATCGTCAATCTCCTTCGTATTAAAGATCAACAGACAACAAATTGCAGCTTACGTCAGTGTCCGGATTTCGGGGGGTAGCTCAGAATAACGATATGAGGCACGGAATCTGAAGCTATTTTCGGGCGCGTCAGGCTGCTTGCGTTGACAATCCGAACCGCATCACGCCGGAATTCGTCACTGTGCCTTGGTGCCATATCTTGTCTCCTTCATTGCGAACATCGCTCGAAACAGACCGGACCTAAATCGGGACAAGACCAGAATGCGCCTGATCGCCTCTGGATGGCTGATATCACGTACATCAGAACCCATGAGGGCTGGTCATATTTGGCTGTTGTGATCGATCTTTTCTCAAGACGGGTCGTTGGGTGGTCAATGCAATCTCGGATGACGACTGACTTGGCTTGCAGGCATTGTTGAGTGCTGTTTGGCGGCGCAAACCAAAGCACAAGGTCACGATCCATTCTGATCAAGGGTCTCGGTTCACCAGTACAGAGTGGCACCTCAGTCTTTCTAATACGGCTTGACTCCCCTACGCTTCGGCCGACTTGCTCATTCATGCAAAATGGCCCAAGAGGTCCGAGGCGGGAATCCTTAGCGAAGGGTGGACCAAAATTGAACCGAATAACTTTATTGGTGAGGCGATGATGACGCGGAACGACATGTATTACATCAACCTCGATCGCGTTCCAGAGCGCCGTGCTTTCGTAGAGGCGCATTTCCAAGAACAGGGGATGGGATCCGTCTCAAGATGGAGCGCAACAGATGCCGCCGATACAGATGCGCCACTAGGCTCAGGTTACAAGCAAGGGACAGGGGAAACATGGGCACTTTCAAGAAGTGAAATCGCTTGTTTTGAAAGTCATCGCGCGATTTGGGCTTACGCTATTGAAAACAACTTGCCTGCAGTCGTGATTTTTGAAGATGACATGTTGCTGTCCCGCATGGCTGAGGATGTAATCGCCAAGTTGCTGACTGCAGCCGCACACTTTGATGTGGCCAAGTTGGACTACTCACCGGCAGTAAGTCGGTTTGGGCCGACAACGGAGATCAATGGTGTTTCCGTTCGCCCGTTGCTGTCGAATGCGGTCAGTGCTGGTGGCTATATTCTGTCGCAACAGGGGTGCAAAAAGCTCCTAAACTGGTCCACAGTTTATTCTGATCGGTTGGATGATTTTGTATTTATGCCGCGCCCTGGATGGCATGCGGTTCAAGTTTTTCCGGCTGTTGCCACGCAACTGTGGATGACCGCAGAGGCAAAACAGCAAGAGGCCAATCTGCTGTTTTCCAGCGAGCGAGAGTCTGATCCGAAGATAAACCAAAAGCCCAGCAAAGGGCCGTTTTTGTTCCGGGTGAAGAAAGAATTGATAAATGGCACGCGCAGACTGAAGTGGCGGACAGGCTATGATAAATTGTTGAAACAAAAAGGAGGTTTCATCGGTCTTGTTCCGCTTGCTCCCGATCTGTTAGACTGATGCGGACCGCAATAAGCCTAGTGATGCCAATATGAAGATTTCCCTGCTTTTCCCGACGCGTGACAGGGCTCCCTTCCTGTATTGGAGCCTTCGCACTGCGCTAGAAATAGATGACGACAGGTTGGAAATCATTGTCAGCGACAATTGCAGCTTGGACGATACAGCGGATGTGGTCGCCTCGTTCAACGACCCGAGGCTCAAATATATTCGAACGCCGGAAAGAACATCCATGCGTGCAAACTTCGAGTTTGCTTTGCGGAGCAGCACCGGTGACTATGTGAGTATGATCGGTGACGATGACGGCTATTTGCCCGCTCAGTTCCCAGCGCTTCGTTCGATCCTGGAGAAACACCAACCTGATTGCCTGTATTGGGATCTTCCCGCCTATACTTGGCCCGCGGAAGGGGAAAGTGGGTCAGTAAAACTGCGACGCCGCTCGGCATTCGGATTTCCAAAAGCAATAGATACCGATGTCTTCCGTGAAAATCTGCTTGAGGCGCGTATTGAACAGACGAATTGGGCCCCGTCTGTGTATCACGGGGTTGCGTCTCGCAGCTATCTGGAGCGGATTGCCTGTCCTGATGGCACCTGCTTTGCTGGCAGTATCCCAGACATCTACTTTAGCTACCGGTCGCTTTTTGCAGGTGGAAACATGCTGCGGGCTGCTCATCCGTTTTCTGTTGCAGGGCAAAGCAATGCAAGTAACGGAGCCGCACATAACCGCCAAAAAGAAAGTGACATCACAACGAGCTTTATCGCTGACAATGAAAGCGATCCTTACTGTGATGTCGTGCCTCAGAGACGCTCGATTCCCTGGGTGCTGTTTTCGACAATGGAAACTGTCAGAGCCCGGTTTCCCGAGACTTCCGAGCATCCAAACTACGAAGATTGGTATCGCTACATTCTGCAAACGGAACCCATCCAAAGCAATGAGTGGAAAGCAGAATTGGATGGGGCGCTTCAAGCCTATGCTGCAAAAACTGGAACCGAAGAAAACCTGAAACGAGCCTACGTTCCCAAAAAGATAGAAGCTCTTGGTTTATGGGACAAACTGCGCCGAGAACTGTCCAATGCCGAGCGCATCAAGATCTCAAGCTCCCACGACGGAAAAGACACCATTTATTCGGCAGCCAAGGTTTTCGATCGGTTACTCAAGACCCATTATGCACAGGTCTTGGATGGAAACATGAGTGCACGGGCCGCTTGGCGCGCCATGAAACGGGACGCATCGAGATTGTGAAAGCCCGGTGGCAATCTGAATTGGTCTGGGCACTGGGACGCGCTCTCACGCCCCAGAAACAGGCCAAGTTCAGCCCCGTCATTCAGCCCATGTGACCTCAAACTCTTCACGGAAGGCAAAGCGGACCAGGTGATCAGAGATCACTTTTTTCCACCGCTCCAGATCGCCGCGTGGCCCGGTGGCGGCAATTAGGCTGAGTTCTTCGCCCGAGGCGTTCATTTCAATCCGGTTGCCCGTGGCGAAGCTGACGCTGCCCTTATCGGCGTCAAACTCTGCCGATCCCTTGTGGGACCAGTGTTTGCAGAGCTGCTGCAGGTAGCGGCTCGCGCTTTCTGTTTTTGCCGTGCCAGCGGCGATCTGATCTGGCAGCAAGGCCAGTGCCGCCTTTGCCGTGTTGCGCATTGCGGCGGCAAATAGAGTGACGTCGATATTTGTGGCGATAAAGGTCGCGCCGGCATCAAGGCAGGCCCGCTGCATCTCCGGGTCCAGGGTCAAAATACCGCCGGCCTTGCCGGAAGCGACGATCTTGCCCATGGCTTCCATCACGGCGGTTTTTACCTCAGGCGCACCAGCATTGCCGATAAACCCCATATCCGCCGCCAAATCTGAAGGGCCGATAAAGACACCATCTACGCCTTCAACTTCTAGGATTTCATCCAGGGCTTTGATGCCTGCGCGGTTTTCGACCTGCACCAGAAGGCAGATTTCTGCATCTGCGGTTTGCAGATAGTCTGGGATGGCTGAAAAGTTGGAGGCGCGGGCCAGTGCCGAACCAACGCCGCGCACGCCATGGGGTGGATAGGTGACAGCGCGAACCAGTTCTCGTGCCTGGTCGGCGCTTTCGACCATGGGGATCAGCAGGGTCTGGGCGCCAGCATCAAGATACTGTTTGATCATCCAGGTTTCACCAATAGTGGGGCGGACGATGGCATGGCTGTCAAACCCCGCCAGAACCTGCATTTGCGCGGTGATTGAGCGTAGATCATTGGGGGCATGTTCCGCATCTATCAACAGCCAGTCAAACCCTGCCCCAGCGCTGATCTGGGCCACGTAAGGATCTGCCAGGCCCAACCAGCAGCCCATCTGAGGCTTTCCGGCTTTGAGTGCGGCTTTGAACGGGTTGTGGGGTGCGGGCATTGGCTTATGTCCTTATGCGATAAGATGTGATGTCACAGGAGCCTTAGGCGAAGCGAATGTCAACTGAACCAAAGGCGCCAAAGTCAGCGTGAATATCCGCGCCTGACGGGCACTCAACAGGGCGGATAAAACTGCCAGAGAGGATCACCTGACCGGGCTCAATGCTCTGACCATACTGCGCCATGCGCCGCGCCAACCAGACAACGCTCTCCACCGGATCATTCAGAACGCCCGCACCCAGACCGGTTTCTTCAACTTCACCGTTGCGCGATGTGATGGCTCCGACCCAGCGCAGATCATGGGCGTCAACGGCGTGGCGTTCGCGGCCCAGCACGATCCCTGCATTGGCGGCGTTGTCGCTGATGGTGTCAAAGACACTGCGGGTCTGACCGGTTTCAGGATCTGCCCGCTGAATGCGCGTATCCAGGATCTCGATCGAAGGCGTCACGTAGTCGGTGGCGGCAATGACGTCATCACGGGACACATCCCCGCCGCCAATGGAGGCTTTCATCACAAAGGCGATCTCAGCCTCAATGCGGGGCTGAATAAACCGCCCAGCAGGAACGGTTGCACCCGTCTCAAACAGCATGTCATCAAACAGGATGCCGCTGTCGGGGATATCGATATTGAGCGCATATTGCATCGCCTTTGAGGTGAGGCCGATTTTCCAACCGATCACCTTTTGGCCGGCCGCCAGTTTGGCGCGGTAGATTGCGTTTTGCACTGCATAGGCATCATCCATGCCCATTTCTGGATGGCGTTTGGTCAGCAGACCGATCTGTTGGCCAGTGGTTTCCGCGTTTAGCAGATCAGCAGCAGCCTGGGCGTGATCCTGTGGCGTCATGCTACCACCTCGTCCTCGACGCCATTGCGCAGGGTGCCGATGCCTTCGACCTCTACCTCGACCACATCGCCGGGTTTCAAATAACGCGGCGGATCAAAGCGGGCACCGGCCCCGGTGGGGGTGCCGGTGATGATGATATCGCCCGGCTGCAGGGTCATGAATGTGGAGATATATTCAATCTCTCGGCGGATCGGGAACATCATCCGTGACAACACATCGTCCTGACGGACTTCGCCGTTGACCCGGGTGATGATGCGCGCGTCATCCAGCTGTTTGGCATCAGTAAAAGGCACCAGCCAGGGGCCGATGGAGCCGGAGCTGTCCCAGTTCTTGCCTTGGGTGACGTTGAATTTGGCATGACGTACCCAGTCGCGAATAGTGCCCTCATTGCAGAGCGTCAGCGCGGCAATATGGTCATAGGCGTCCTGCTGGCTGATGCGGCGGCCGCCTTTGCCGATGACGATGGCAACTTCGCCCTCATAATCCAGGGTGTGGTTTTCCGGCGGGCGCACCAGATTGCGTTCGTGGCCTGTAAAGCCGCTGGCGAAGCGGGGGAACAGCGACATGTATTTCGGCTGTGCACTGCCGTCCTTATATTCGGCGTTGCGATCTGGAAAGTTCACTCCAACACAGAGAATGCGTGGGGCATTGGGCAGGACCATCTCATAGATGAAATCCGTATGGCTGACAGGCTTGTCCGCCGCCAGTTTCTCAAGCTCTGCCAGGCCATCTGCCGCAATCACGTCGTAAAGCGTTGCCCATTGAGGGCAGGCCTCATTCAGGGCGATCATGCCGGCGTCAGTGACGGCGCCAAAGAAGGTTTTCCCCTCGGCTGTATAGGTTGCAAAACGCATCTGGTTCCTCCTCCACAGGCAGGCCTTGTGGCGCTCCCTTGGGTGCTATTGTTAAGATGCCCGGCTAGACCGGGAAGATCACATTGGTCTGACCAGTGCCCGATGAGGGGAAGTATTCTGTCAGAACTTCGCATTTGCCATCGTAGTTGTCCCAGCCAAGGGCTCCATAAAGCATTGCCGTGTCATGCATTGAGCCTTCGCCACAGCAGAATTGAGCATATTCGGCGAGCATTTTGAGGAAGGTGGCATGATCGCCGTTCTTCCACATCTCCAGCACATGAAGGTCCATTTGACGGTTGAACTCAGATGAGATGGTAAAGGTGCCATTGTTGGCGGCATAGTCTTTATTGGCCCAGATCTTGTGGCTGAGACTGCCCGAAGCGACGAGCAGAACCTTTTCATCTGAGGCTTCAATCGCTTCGCGGATGGCTTGGCCGACGATGCGGCTTTCATCGTGATCATGCACCGTGGCCCAGGCGGCGACGGAGACCACCTTCATGTCGTGCTCACGGCTCATGAAGCGCATGGGCACCAGGGTGCCATACTCCAGCTCAAGACTATCGAGTTGGTGGCACAGCGTATAGGCGCCACGATCTGTGGCGGCTTTGGCAATGGCTTCGCCCAGTTCTGGGTTGCCGTCATAGGCGTATGGCAAATTTTGAATGAATTGAGGGAACTCATTCGACGTGAACAGCCCCTCGAAATGTTTGTTGGCGTTAATGTGGAAGCCTGCATTGATCACCCAATGGGTGTCGCAGATCACCACGGTAGTGGCACCGAGTGCCTTGGCGCGTCGCGCGATTTCGCGGTGGCCATCAATGGCCGCCTGACGTTTGCCTTTGACGGGCCCCTCCTGCTCGGACATGAGCATGGTTGGGACATGGGTCATTTTGGCGGCGAGAACGATTTCTCCCATTGGGATCTCTCCTTAATGTATAACCGGGGAGGGGCCAGACCCTCGATTTCAAATTGGCATTTGAAATCTCACCCCGGGATATTTTTGGCCAAATGAAGCCAGGTTCAGGTTCTGGGCCTCAGGCGCCAAGGCGGGTGATTTTGTGTTGCCCGGTGGCAAAGCCGATGTGTTTTTGTTCCATGTAGAAATCAAAACTCCAGTCGCCGCCGTCGCGGCCGATGCCGCTGGCCTTGACCCCGCCAAAGGGGGTGGGCAGGTGGCGGACGTTTTCCGAGTTCACCCAGATCATGCCGGCCTCCAATTGGTCGGTGAAACGCAGGGCACGGGTGAGGTCGCTGGTCCAGAGATAGCCGGTGAGGCCATATTGGGTGTCATTGGCCAGCTCAAGCGCTTCTTCCTCAGTGCTGAAGGGGATGGACGTGAGGACAGGGCCAAAGATTTCTTCCTGGGCGATGCGCATTTTATTGTTGGCCTCTGTGAAGAGGGTGGGGCGGACAAAGTAGCCCTCATCGCCCAGTTTGGTTCCGCCAGCGGCCACGGTCGCCCCATCGGCCACTGCGATGTCAAAGTAGGAGGTCACCTTGTTGTAGTGTTCCTCGCTGATCAGGGGGCCAATTTCGTTGGCGGGATCCAGCGGGTGGCCGACTCTGATATTATTGACGCGTTCCACCAGCCGAGCCTCGAACTCTGCGCGGATAGTATCCTGCACCAGCAGCCGCGAGGAGGAGGTGCAGCGTTCACCGTTGATGGAATAGATCATGAAGATCACCGCATCCAGCGCCCGGTCGAGATCGGCGTCGTCAAAGACGATGACTGGGTTTTTGCCGCCCAGCTCCAAGTGCATGCGCTTCAGGGTATCGGCACCCTGCTTGGTGATGATCGATCCGGTGCGGCTCTCGCCGACAAAGGCAATGGCCTTGATCGCGGGGTGTTCGGTCAGCCGTTTGCCTGCGTCGTGGCCATAGCCGTTGACGGTGTTGAGCACACCAGGGGGCAGACCGGCTTCTTCGGCGATTTCAACCAACAGGCGGGCTGTCAGCGGGCTGTCTTCCGCGGGTTTGTGAACCACGGTGCAACCAGCGGCAAGAGCGGGCGCAATCTTCCAGGTCGACAGCATGAAGGGGGTGTTCCAGGGGGTGATGACGCCGACTGGGCCGATAGGTTTGCGGGTGGTGATGTTCATCAAGGTCGGCGACTGCAGGTGCTGGCCATCGCGGGCCTGGACCACCTGATCGGCAAAATAGCGGAAGTTTTCGGCGCCGCGCAGGGCGGCTTTGGACATGAATTTCAGGGTCTGGCCGGTGTCCCAACATTCGCACAGAGCGATTTCTTCGGCGCGGGCTTCGATGCCTTCGGCGACGCGGATCAAGATCTTTTTACGCTCAATAGCGGGCATATCGCGCCAGGTTGGGAAAGCAGTCTTGGCGGCTTCTGCGGCCATGTTGATATCCGACTCAGAACCACGGGCCACATCACAGATGACCGATTTGTCTACGGGCGAGATCGACTGGAACTTACCAGCCGAACCGGGGTGATCCTCTCCGGCGATACGGTTCTGGATTCCGGTTTCCTGTAAGCGGGCCAGAAAGCCGCTTAGCTTTGTGATATTGTCGTTCAGGGCAGTCATGAGGATACCTCCTGCGAAGGGCGACCAAGATGGTCACGAATTGAGCCGGTTTTGGGGGAAAGATCGGGGTCAATATCGCGCATTTCCAGGGAAAGGGCGATCGAATGTTTGGCGATGGCGGGGGATAGAAAGCTCTGTGCAGCGTCAAAAATGCGCTGTGTTGCCTCCTGTTTGACCTCTGGCGTGCGGCCAGCGCGCAGACGGATAGAGATGTCGACAAAGCCATGTTTTGGGTCGCCATCCGCAATGGCATAGTGGTCGACGCGTGTGGCCCGCACCCGAACACCAGCCAGGGGAAATGTGTCTATTTCAACCGCAGTGGCGCGAACATGTTCGCATAGCGCAGTGATGTCGACAATCTGGTCCAGATTTCCTGAGTATTCGATCTGAAAATGGGGCATCACAAAACCTTTACATGTTAAGTAAAGGCACCATAGCCGCGGTTCAATGCGCTGTCAAGAAAAGCTTAACATGATAAGTAAATAATGCTGCAACTTCCAACAGCACCGATGGCCCGTGGGCGCCTCAGTTCCAGTTTCGACTTATTGTCAGGGCTATCTTGCGGTGGAATTTAAGAACACCGGGGCAGGACGGCGTTCGGCCAACAGAGAAAGTCTGTGCAGCCGAACCCGTCATTTGTGGCAAAATCGAGTTAGCCCAGAGCTCCGGGTGCTATGGTGCACCAGTCCGAGGCCTCTTCAAGTTGGGCAGCCAGTTGTATCAGGCAGCCGTCTTGGCCAAAGCCGCTGACAAGCTGAACCCCAATAGGCAGCCCGTCAGCGGTTTGATGAACGGGCAGGGTCATTGCAGGCTGACCAGAGGCATTAAAGGGGACTGAGAAAGGGCTTAGATCCAGGAGGCGATCCACAAAGGGATCAAACTCTAGATCCTGATCAAGGGATGTCAGGCCAAGCGGATGCGCAGGCCCATTTGTGGCCGCTGTCAAAAGGATATCGTAGGTTTCAAAGAAGGCGCACATTTTGCGCACCTGGCTATTCACCGCCGCATAACGCGCCAGATAGTCATGTAATGAAACCCCAGCTGCATAGCGCATGGTGCGCTGGGTCATTGGCTCAAACCCCTGCATCGGTCCGGCTGCGAACTCGGGCGGGAAAAACCCGGCGAGTGATCCGACCAGCAGGCGAAAGGCCTGTGAGGTCAGCTCGGCAAAATCAAAATCAGGCCGTGCTTCTTCGACGGTATGACCAAGCGCGCTGAGCTGGTGCGCGGTCTGTGTGACGGCCTCGGCGCTGGCTGGATGGATTGCCTTGCCGTCAAACCGATCGGTGAGGAAGCCAATCCGCAGTTTGCCAGGAGGGCGTTGCAGCAGCGCTTCAAAGCCACCTTCCGGTGTCGCAGTGAAATAGGGGCAACCCTGATCGGGGCCAGATGTCACGTCCAACAGGGCGGCACAGTCACGCACCGTGCGGGTGACCGCATGTTCATGGCTCATGCCAAAGTTGGGGTCCCCACGATGCGGACCAATTGCGTTAACGCCCCGGGTGGGTTTGAGACCCACCAGCCCGTTATAGGCCGCAGGGATCCTGATGGAGCCCGCACTATCGGTGGCATGGGCGGCGGGCACCATACCACTGGCAACTGCAGCTGCAGCACCACCGCTTGACCCGCCAGCGCTGAGCCCTGTGTTCCAGGGGTTACGGGTTTTGCCCCAGGCTTTGCTTTCGGTGGTGATGGTCAGGCCAAATTCAGGTGAGGCCGTGCGGCCCAGTAGCCCAAACCCGGCGGCGCGCAGACGCGAAACGGTGGTTGAATCAAACCCCATATCGGTGCCGCGGAACATCTCGCTGCCATTGGACAGGGGCATGCCCTTGGCCGGCGCATGCAGATCTTTCAACAGATAGGGCAGGCCAGTAAATCGGGATGTCTCGGCTGTTTTATCCAGAGCATCCAGCGCTTCCTCGAATTGGGTTAGGACCACGGCATTGATGGTCGGGTTCTGCGCCTCGATCTGTGCGATTGCAGAGAGCAAAATATCACGGCGCGAGATTTCACCCGTTTCGGCCAGTTCGGCCAGCCCAACCAGATCCTGTTTCAGCCATTCGTCACGATTTAGCATTCAAAAACTCCTGGGTCATATTGGCACCTGACACGATGTTCAGGATAACGGCGTCTTCCTCGCTCACCGACACATAGGCATGGGCCATGGCAGCGTCGTAATAAACGCTGTCGCCAGTCTCGAGCCGGACGGGTTCATAGAGGTCAGAATGCAGCTCGACCGCGCCGGAGAGAACAATCACCAGCTCCTCACCACCATGGCGAATTGGGGCCGAGAATTCGGTAATGTCGCGCGCGGTTACGGTGGCATAGGTGGCATCGATCAGGCGGTTTTTCAGCTGCGTGGCGATAGGCTCAAAGATGTAGTTGGCAGCCTCAAGGCGTGGTAATTCCGATCGTCGCGACACCGACAGACGACCCGTTGGCGAGGTCTTAGGAACCTGCGCAGAAGCCCCGTCAAGAATAGAAACGATGTCCGTATCCAGGCCAGCCGCGAGTTTCAGCATCACATCATAGGTTGGTGACAGATTGGAATTCTCGATCTTGGAGATTGTTGACAGAGCCAAGCCAGAGGCTTCTGACACCTGTTTTAACGTCAACTTTTGCGCGCGCCTCAGGCTTTGGACCATGGCGCCAAAGGCGGCACGCTTGTCTTGAAATTCTTCTGACGTTTCGGTCTTGGACATGATATTTTCCGATACGAAAATTTTCTTGACTTTTTTCCTATCATCAAATGTTCTGCCAAACAAGGAGAACCAATGATCTGGATACTGCTTATCATTTTTGCGCTGGCGGCTGTGCTGTCTGGGGTCGCTATCAGCTACGTTGCCGGGGCGGCTGCGGTTCTGGCCTTTGTTCTGACGGATCACGCGGCCTATCTTGGCATTCTGCCGCAGCGGATTTTCAGCCAGATTGACGTCTTTACCTTTTTGGCAATGCCGTTGTTCATTCTGGCCGGCGAGACTATGACCAAAGGCGGAGTGACACGGGTGTTGATTGACCTCGCTATGCTGCTGGTCGGGCGGCTGAAAGGCGGGCTTGGCTATGTGAATATCGCATCCAGCGTCTTTTTGGCGGGGATCTCTGGCTCAGCCGTCGCTGATGCTGCTGCCACCACAAATACGCTGGTTCCTGCCATGCGCGAGCGGGGCTATCGCACTGATTTTGCCGCTGCCCTAACGGCGGCAAGCTGTGTGATTGGCCCAATTATTCCGCCCAGCATCGTCATGATTTTTTATGCCGCACTGATGAATGTTTCTGTCGCGGCGCTTTTTGCTGGGGGCATTGTTCCGGGCCTTATGATGGCTGTTTTCCTCGGGGCCTATAATTTCTGGATCGCCCGCAAGGAAGACCATCCAGGTGGAAATTCAGAGACTTTGCCGCCGGTCAAGCCTACAGTCTTGCGTGCTCTGCCTGCGCTGTTGATCCCGATCACCATCGTTTCGGGAATTGTCTTTGGCGTTGTCACCCCAACAGAGGCCGCGGGTCTCGCGGTGGCCATCACCCTCTGCCTCGTCTTCTTATATGCCTATTGGGACCGGCAGGGTTTTGTTGGCGCTTTCAAAATTTCTGCCAATCTTGCCTTAAGCGCCGTGGAGCGCACGGTAATGCTGACAGGGTCAATCTTTATGATCCTCTTTGCGGCGGCAGTCTTTGGCTATCTGATGGGTATCCTCAAAGTACCGGATCAGATTGGCGCGGCGGTACAGAGCCTCGGTCTGAACAGTACCTACTATTTCCTTTTGGCCAGTGGCGTGATGTTTCTGGCAGGCATGGTGATGGATATCTCCATGGCCCTCGTGCTGCTGGTGCCGGTGCTGATTCCAGCTGCAATTGCTGGCGGAGCCGACCCCGTGCATGTGGGCGTGGTGAGCTGCCTGAACCTGACACTGGGGTTGATCTCGCCGCCTTTTGGGGGGTGTCTCATGGTGATCTCCAGCGCCAGTGGTGTGAATTATATGCGGCTGAGCCTGGCCATCCTGCCCTTTCTGGCGGTTCAGATCGCCTTGCTGATCCTGTTGATTTTCTACCCTGAAATTACCCTCACCCTGCCTCGGGCACTGGGGCTTATTCAATAATGACTACATAAGGGAGACCACCATGAAACACGCATTATTTGCTGCGGCCGCTACGCTGTTGACCGCTGCGCCGCTTTGGGCGGAAGAGATCAAAATTGCCGTTGGCTGCCCGCCAGTGAACGCCTGTTCCGACTACGTCTATGCTGAAGATCTGGCTGCGGGGCTGCGCGAACAGGGCCTGGAGGCCAGCGTCTTTGCAGGCGGTGCCCTGGGCAAAGATCCAGAGGTGGTCGATCAGCTGAGCCAGGGTCTGTTACAGTTTGGCATGACCAACTTTGTGATGATCAAGGAAGTGGATCCGCGTATTTTGGGCTTTATTGCGCCCTATATGTTCGACGATATGGAACATTTTTTCCGCGCGACTCAGGATACCGAAAGCGACCTGCTGGAGGAGATCAAGGCCTCGATGGAGGGGCAGGGCGTCAAGATCGCAGGTCTGCCGGGTTTGGGCGGCACAATGGGTGTGTTCAACGCCAAAACTCCGGTGACCAAGGTCGAAGACATGGCTGATCTGCGCCTGCGGGCGATTGATGCCACCCAGATTGAACTGTTCAAAAACTGGGGCGTCCAGGGGGCTGTGGTCGATATGCCTGAATTTGCCGGCGCGGTGCAGCAGGGGGTCGTGGACGGCTATTACAACCCGCCCGTGGTGGCTCTGATCTTCCGCCATACCGAGTTCTTGAAACATTATACCGATATTGGAGCGGGCACGCCGTTCCGCTCGGCCTTGATGTCTGCAGACTGGTATGGCGATCTTGACGACGCCGATAAGGCCAAAGTGGATCAGGCGGTGGATCAGGCCAATGCTAAAAACCGTGTCTGGACCGCCAAGGCCGCTGCCGGTGAGCTGGCAGGCCTGCAGAAATCAGGGGTTACTATTTCCACCATGTCGCCAGAGGCCCTGGCCGATCTGAAGGCCCGTAGCGAAGAGGCCTGGGCCGGTCTCATGCCGGCTGATTCAGTCGAGGCCTTTCGCGCCTTGGCGGCAAAAACGCGGTGATCGGCTTTCTCCATCAGGCAAGCGCGCAGGTTGACCGCGCTTGCCTCCTCTTGGCGAAAGTGGCCCTGGTAGGCATGGCCCTGACGGTGTTGTTGCAGATCTGGGCGCGCTACGGCTTTGACTATCCGTTCAGCTGGACAGAGGAACTGGCCCGCTATCTGATGATTTGGGCCGGGCTACTGGGTGCTACATGTGCCTTCAAACGTCGCCTTGACCCGACGGTTGTGCAGGTCAATCCTGAAGATCAAAGGCTTTGGCATAGAGTGGTTTTTGCCCTGACGGTTCTAATCTTCCTGTCCCCTATTCTGTATTATTGCTTCTTTGGCCCGAATATGAATTTTGAGCGTGGTTTTCTGTGGCGCAGCAGCAATCGCATGTCACAGGGGATGGGCGTGAATATGGCAATGGTCGGCGCGATTGTCCCGCTCAGCTGTTCCATATTATTGCTGCATCTTGCGGCGCTCTTGACCACGAAAAAGGCCGCTACATGACCAGCCCTGCGATGTTTTCAGCCGCCGATATTCACGCAGCACTCAACCTCACCGATCTGCTCGGCCCGCTCAAAGCTGCAATGACAGCGGTCTCAAATCAAACCGCTGGCCATCCCCCCCGGTTCGCGGCTCCGATCAATGCGCAGGGGCGCATGGGGGTCATGTACGGTCATCTGCAAGATCCACCTGTCCACGGTGCCAAGGTGTTGAGCCTGTTTCCAGGCGCGCCCGCGATGGGCCTGTCCAGCCATCAGGGCTTTGTCATGCTGTTTGACAGCCAAAACGGTAGACCTCTGGCGATTTGTGACGCCGATGCGCTTACGGCGCTGCGTACCGCTGCCATGTCTATGCTGGCGACCCAGATCCTGGCGCATCCCGATCCTCGGGTGATCACAGTTTGCGGCGCAGGCGAGCAGGCGGAGTGGCATATCCGTGGGTCCTTGGCCTGCTTTCCGCAGGCCAAGATCCGCATATGGGCACGGCGCTTTGACGCGGCTCAGCAGTTGGCGAAGCGCTTTTGCGATCAGCCTTTGCAGGTTGTCGCGATATCTGATCTGCCAGAGGCCGTGCAGGGGGCCGATGTCATTCACACAGTCACCGCCTCAAAAGAAGCGTTCTTTCGCGGCGCATGGTTAGAGGCCGGTCAGCACATCAATCTGGTCGGCGCGAGTCTCGCAGACACGCGTGAGCTGGACGATGCAGGCGTTGCCCGCGTGTCAATGTTCACGGATTCTTGCGAAAGCAGCAGTCGTGAGTCCGGCGAAATACTGGGCGCCAAACATGCGGGCCTTGTCCGTGCAGATTACGCCGTGATGGAAATCGGTCAGGTCATTTTGGACCCGCATCTGGGACGTCAGTCGGATGCGGAGATCACAGCTTATAAATCCCACGGGCTGATCGTTCAGGATCTGGTTGCCGCCTATGAGGTGCTCAGGCGGAAGTCACATTCCTATTGATGCAGCCCAGGTTTGGGAACTCAGTCCCCAAACCTGTCTGACTGTTCAGGACATCGCTGGGGCTGTTGCGGTCTTGTCCTGTAACCGAGCTGCTGCAAGGGCGCTGAGGGCCACCATGACAGCTGCCGTGCCAAGGCAAGCGGCCAAGCCCCCCAGTTGATAGGTCAACCCCGACAGGACAGTACCCATCAAGCGACCAGCTGCATTGGCCATATAGTAGAACCCGACATCCATCGTTACCCGTTCGGCCTTGGTAAAGGCGAGGATCAGATAAGAGTGCAGTGACGAATTGACGGCAAAGATCGCCCCAAAGGCCAGCAAGCCGGCGACGAGCGATACGGTGAGCCAAAGTGCCGGTTCACCTGTGAGCAGTACTGCCAAGGCGAGGACCGCAGGGACGATCGCCAACAGCAGGGCCCAATTTCGGGCAGCGGCAATCAATTCGGCTTCGGTGCGCGTCGCAGCCTTTAGGATGCGTGGCGCGCTGGCCTGAATGCCGCCGTAAAAGATCGTCCAAATTGCCATGAAACTGCCAATCAGAAAGAACGCGGCTCGGTTGCCCTCTTCGCTGCCATCCGAGAATGCCGCGTAGAAATAGACCGGAATGCCAACCACAAACCAGATGTCGCGGGCGCCAAAAAGAAACACCCGCGCCGCTGACAGCCAGTTCACATTGCGTGATTTTGAAAACACTTCGGAGAATTTGGCTCCCTTGCGACCCACTGGCAGCCCCTTGGGCATGGCCAGCAAAACCGCTGCCAAAATAATCGCGAGGATCAACGCCATACCAAGGACTGCCCAGGTGAAACCGACTGAGGCGAGGAGGGCGGCGCCAAGCAAAAAGCCGAAGCCTTTGACCGCGTTTTTGGAACCGGTGAGAACCGCAACCCAGCGAAACAACCCGTCCCCCTCGTTAGGGGCCAGCAGCTTGACTGCGGATTTTGACGACATCTTTGCCAGATCTTTGGCCACTCCTGACAACCCCTGAACCATCATCACAAAGATAACAGAGGTACTGATTTGCCAGCTGGTATCCAGCTGTGTCAGCAACAACAGGGCAACCACCTGCAACGAAAGTCCGGCATAAAGCGTTGCTGTCAATCCAAAACGCGCGGCAATCCAGCCTGCAGAAAGATTGGTCACCATGCCGGCGATCTCATACAAAACAAAGAGATAGGCCAGTTGCACTGGGGAGAACCCCAGCGTGTGAAAGTGCAACAGCACCAACATACGCAGGGCGCCATCCGTTAGCATGAAGGCCCAGTAAGAGGCCGTGACCGCGATATAGGCTGCCATTCCGCCTTGTTGTGTCACAGCTGATCCCCAACCATGCGAGCGACATCCACCAGGCGATAGGCATAGCCCATTTCGTTATCATACCAGGCATAGATCTTTACCTGGGTCCCGTTCACCACCATGGTGGAGGGCGCATCAACAATGCTGGAACGTTGATCATTGGTGTAATCAGCCGAGACCAGCGGCCGGGTTTCATAGCCTAGGATTCCTTTGAGCGAACCTGTCTCAGATGCAGCTTTGAACAGAGCATTCACTTCTTCGGCGCTGGTTTCTCGCTCAACTTCAAAGACACAATCGGTGATCGAGGCGTTAAGCAACGGCACCCGTACGGCATGGCCGTTCAGCTTGCCTGTAAGCTCCGGATAGATAAGCGTAATAGCTGTAGCGCTGCCAGTGGTAGTCGGGATCAGATTGGTAAGCGCTGACCGCGCCCGGCGCAGATCTTTGGCGGGCCGATCAACGATGGTCTGGGTGTTGGTCACGTCATGGATCGTGGTGATTGAACCATGTTTGATGCCAAGGTTTTCATGGATCACCTTTACCACCGGGGCCAGACAATTGGTCGTGCAACTAGCGGCTGTCACAATACGATGCTGCTCTGGCTGATAGATGTCATCATTCACGCCGACAACGATATTGGCTGCATCGCCATCCTTGACGGGGGCCGAGACCACCACTTTTTTGACACCTGCATCAAAATAGGGGGCCAGCTTGGCCTCCGTTTTGAATACACCAGTGCAATCAATCACCACATCTACGCCCTCAAGCGGCAGGTCCTCCAGGCGCGTCTCACGATGGGTGGGCAGGTGGGTGCCATTGATGGTGATGGATTTGTCGTCATGACTGAACTCTGCGTTCCAACGCCCATGCACCGAGTCAAACTCCAGCAGATGCGCATGCATCTCTGGTGTGCCGACTGCATCATTGATCCAAGCGATTTCAGCACCGCTGTCCAGCAGTGGTTTCAGCGCAAGCTTGCCCATTCGGCCAAGGCCGTTCAATGCATAGGTTGTCATGACTTATCCTACTCAGATGTGTGCGCGATCTCGTCGACGGCGCTTTGAAGAGAAATTCGATCCAATTGTTCGATGGGAAGGGCGGCAAATCCCTGCAGTCGGTGGTTCAGCACCCCATAGGCCTGTTGGAAGGCGAGGCTTTTCTCGGCCTCGGTGCCCGTGGCCTTGACCGGATCCGGCATGCCCCAATGGGCGCTGATTGGTTGGCCATCCCAGGTGGGACATTCCTCATTTGCGGCCTGATCACAGACCGTGAAAACAAAGTCGAACTCTGGGGCTCCCTCGCCGATAAATTCTGCGACGTTTTTGGACCGCAATGCGCTGATATCATGGCCTTTGGCCTTGAGCATCTCAATCGCAATGGGATTGAGGTGGGACTGAGGTTGGGTCCCCGCAGAGAAGACTTGAAATCGGTCTTGCCCTTTCGAGTTCAAGATGGCCTCAGCAAAGATGGAACGGGCCGAATTGCCGGTGCAGATAAAAAGTACGTTGTATTTCCGGTCAGTCATTTGGTTTTCCTCTGACGTAACAGGGTCTGGGTAGGACCTGCAGAGATCCGGACGGCCCCGGCAGCAGTCCAAAAACAATGAGTCCAGTGTTTCACGAGTCGTTTTCATGTTGATCTGATACCGCAACCAGGTGCCAGTCCGGGTTTTGCTCACCAGATCCGCCTGCATCAAAGCAGAAAGATATGACGATAATGTGCTGGCTTTTATGTCCAGCGCAGCCCCGATTTCCCCGGCAGGAACCTGATCGGGATAGCGGCGCATCAAGAGGCGAAACACCGCAAGGCGCTGGGGGTGCCCAAGGATGGACAGGCGGAGGGCAATCAATTCTTCCATAATTCATGCATTATCGAAATAGGAAACTGAGGGCAACAGGGGAGAGGGCAGATTCTTTGATGATTTGGCCCTCCAGCCTCCTCGTGGATGGGAGGGCTAAACCTTGCGGCACATGCAGTTGCCTTCACCAAAGGCGCCGCCACGCCATGTTATCGATCAAATCTGGGCGTGCTCAGATGGGTGGCTGCATCTTGTTGCCAGCCAGGTTTGAACCCCTCACCGTCCCGGCATGGGTTCCTACGGTCAAGCCGTTGGTCATTCAGCCTGGCTGAAGTTTGTTTCATGCATCGTTTTTCCAAAGTGTTTTTTACCAGCAAGTTGTGCTGGTAGCCTAATCACAAAGGAACGAATGATGACAAAAGAAGTAGGTTCAGTTGCAAAACGTCAGCTAGGGATCAAGATCTCGACGGCGGCTTATGGCGTCTTAGAAGGTCGAGCCCGGGATAGGGGCATGTCGCCAACCACTTTTGCAAGATGGTTGTTACTTGACCGTCTTGGATACGAAGGTGAAGTTGTTTTTCGTGGTCCGCGCCGCAAAAAAGTCATCAAGCCATTAAGTACCGAGTATAGAGCCGCTCTTTCATTGCTGCAGGAACTCCAGTTGATCAAAATGCGGTTGGATCAGATTTCTCCTCCAAGAAAAAAGAGGAAGCAAACTCCAGCGATTATAGTGGATCCGGAAGAAATTGCAAAAACACTACATGATGCACAAGCCCTTTTTCGTCGCGTTTTGGCTTCGATGTCGAAAGCCGATAAATGATCATTAAGTCTTCCCGGATTTCAAGGGGGCGCACGAAGGCTTTAACCTCTTACTTTAGTAGTGAGGGGGATAACCAGTCTGCCTGCTGGCGTTATGGCGGTGTTAGTGACATCGCTTGGATGGCTTTACCTGCCCAAATCACAGGTCAAGTTTTTCAAGTACGCCACGTCATCATCGCCCCAGAAATGGAGCTGTCGATGACTGACCTGGCTGCAGCCACAAAAGCGGTTTGTGATGAGTATGGCGTTTCCCACCTGGCACGTGGGCAAGCTTGCATTGTCGAGCATGCGAAAGCGAACGAAGGTCAGGTGAAGGCTATTCCTCATTTTCACCTGCTGCTTCCGGAATATGACATGGGAACGGGGCGGGTTATGGACAGTCGTTTTACGCGTATGCGTGATGAGAAACTTTCCCGGATGTTGGAGTTGCGATTTGAGCATCCGAGCAGGGCAGGGCAATTCAATAAAGAGGTCTATAGCGGCTTACATGAAGAGTTTCCGGGCCTCTGTCTCATCCCATTTCAACAAACTTTGAAGCAGATGTCTGTCGAGGCAGGCCTGTCGGCGCGAGACTGGCTGTCATTTCGGGCAAAGGCCCCCGCACCAGCCAAAAGCTGGATGGCGCGGAGGAAGGATGCCAAGAGCATGGCGCTCTTGGAGGACGTCAATGGACTGCACATGTCGCGATTTTTGTAGGGCGGCCTAACCGGGCTGACATAGCGAGGCAACAGGAACTTTAGAAGAAGGTGCGTCGGCTGCTTTGGGATGTCGAGAAGCGGGACCTGGAGGGGTCTGTAAAAGACTTGCAAGCTCTGCAGCTGTGAGCTGGCGTTTTGATAGAAGATCTACCGCGATAGATTTCACCATAAGACCGTGCTCTTTTAAAATTCGGGTTGCAGTCTGTTCCGCGTCTTTCATGAACTTATTCATGCGGGATCTGGTTTCCACGTCTTTGAGCAGCTCAGGCAAAGAGCTTTCAGTCACGTGCAGCCAGATGAGGCCTTCACTTCCCAGCCCGAATTGAAACTCAAGCCGTGCTGCCAACAAAGTGGCCTGGGCAAGGTCACTTGTCATACCGCCGCCAGCCGCCGCTGAGGGGGCTTCGCAATATAGACTTTCCGCCGCCCGCCCCGCTAGCAAGGTTGCCAGATCTCTCTGTAGTTGTTTCTGGGTTGGAAAAGCAGTCAATTGGCGAAATTGTACAAATCCTCCGGTGCTCCCAATTTCTGCGTTGAGCGGAACGCCTTTACCGAGCAGAAAGCCAACAACGGCGTGACCGGCCTCATGGGTCGCTGCCCTTTTTAAGTCTTCAACAGACGCGGTTGGGGTAGTTTTCTGTGCCGCAGTCCACAGGTCTTCACCTGTGATGGAGCGGCGGTGGTAGCGCGAGAGGCTTTGGGCCTGTCGAACGACGGCTGCGGCATCTGCACCGCTTTGTCCAACCAGATGGGCAGCTGTTCTTTCGATGTCTGCCACAGATACAGAATCCGGAACATGAGATTTTAGAATCTCAGCAATGGCCTGTTTGTCCGGTAAGTGTAGCGATACCTTCTGGTCAAATCTGCCCGATCTTGTGAGCGCCGGGTCGAGGGCACTGATGTCGTTGCAAGCGCCTACCACCAATACACCCGCTGATTTTGCTGTGCCGTCGAGCTGCTCCAAGAGGGCGTTTACCGTACTCCGAATATATGTAGCGTTGTCACCTGATGCTTTTGCGCGGTCAGTGAAACTGTCAATTTCGTCGATGAACAGGACTGACGGAGCGTTGTCGCGTGCTTCCTGGAAACAGCGATACATTGCGGCTAGAAAATCCCCAAGATGGCCTTCCCGCTGCCAGTCTGCGTAGCTTGTTGCAATGAAATATCCACCCACTGCTTCTGCTAGCTTACTTGCTGTGAATGTTTTTCCGGTGCCTGGCGGACCGTACAACAAGACGCCACGGGGGATTTCTGACCATTCTAGCTCATTTGCTCTCCAGGCGCGCATATCCTGAGCCAACTGTTTGATTGGAGAGCTAGTAGGCCCGAGCCCTTTAACTTGGTTTAGAGCCTCAGGATTTGCTGATGTGTTGTTTTGTTCGATTAATAGAGAGACAGCTCTAGCCATTTCTAGAGGTTCTCTGTGACGGGTAGCAATAGAAACGTCCTGTGGATCTAGGCGTCCAAGTGCGGTATCAAACGGCAATTCTTGAAAGGTACGCGCGAACTGTCCAGTTGATGCAGAGTTGTGAATGACTGCGTGTAGTTTCAACAAGCTCTTGCGGCACAGTGGGGCAAGGACAATTTCATTTGAAATGGCTTGCCTGATGTTGGCAGGTAACTGATTGATGGTATCAACAACAATCACTGCTGGAGATTGGTTTTGGAGTACTTGAAACAGCTCTTTTTTGAAGTCATCCTTATTTTTGACCGGATTTGACCGAGCGCCAAGGGTCTTCTCATAATGAACTTTCATTTTGGGAAGGTGATCGTGCTTGCTTTCAATCGCAGGAAGTAAACCTCGTTTGATCGCATCGACTGTTGGTTCGATCAAGCGTGTATCTTGCGTTGTGATTACAGTGATCTTGAATGGGTTATAGATTTCACTGACGAGCGCGTTATTTGACTGTGGTAAGGCAGAACAGAGCCGGATGAGGGCAGCTACAGTAGGAATATCGTAGTTTGCGGTGATTTCGCGCCAAGCGGAACTAGGCCCTTGATCTACTGCTTCATCTGGGTCGAAATCTGGCAGTTCCCACAGGGTGTTCAAGCGCGTGAGAGCGTCAGGAAACCAGTCATTTAGAATGGGCGTAAAAGCGGGACGGCTGGGGCTCATGCGAACCATTTTGGAACCTTTCGGGGTAATCTGAAAATGCGGAGAAAGCTTCGTGCCCTGCTGCGGCAGAGGCGGAAGGGTTAGGCTTTCGATATCAGCCGCCAGGCGGTGATCGCGTTGAATTCAGGTTTTGATCCGGAGAAGGTCATTTCTGTCGTTTCTGGTTTAAGGGTTTCAAAGAGTGCAGAGGGCTGCTCAAGGTGTATCAAGTATTGGAAATATTATGTTTTTTGGCTTCTAGGAAAAATATGAGCCCCCAACGACTTCGGTCACAAATTTTGCCACATAGATCACAACTGCGATTTCATGAATCCGGTGAAATTGAGTCTGAATTTTACTGAGCATAGAGGGCTTCCTTTCGTGTTGAAACCCAACTATATAAATAAATATAATTAAATCAATATGTTAAATGAAGTGAGGTGCAAATTAAATTTGGTGGGGTGGTTGAGCCTCCCTCAATTGGCCACGAAGATTGAGGGAGGAACGGCCTTCTCGCTTAGCTCACTGAGGTGCCCTGCTCGGGCTGGGGAGACACTAGTATTCCCCGCGTTGCAGTTCTGAGAATGTCCGCATGGGCTGCTGGGTGCACGTGAACGCTTTTGGCTTCTGACTGATTCACATAGCAATGATCGCGCTTTGCTTCGATGAGACGCCAACCGTCTGTCACACGCCGTAGTCTCACTCGGGTCGTAATGCTTGAGCTAGCTTTTGCTGCATACGCATTTGATGCTTTCTTTCCGGCCGGCCGGAGAGAAACCTCTGCACCAATTATATTTTTTTGTGTAACCCCCTTATTCATAAGAAGTTCCTCCGTCTCACGTGCAAGAAAGACAACATTGGAAGCCGAAAGTGTATGAGCTTGCGCTTTTCCATTCACCAAGTCGAGTTTCTCAACTAGAGGGTTCATCAACGAGGTTTCGAGATGGCGCTGTTGCTCCCGGAAATTTTCAAGTTGATCGTCTAGGAGAGACCGGCTTCGCAAAGCGGACTTTAGATCAGCTTGAAATTTTGGATCCCGGGGTTGGTTGTCATTTGGGCATTCTTGAAATTTTTGTTCCAAGTGTTCAATGCGCCGTATGATATCGCTCCTCTTCATACTTAGCTTATTGATCTGATTTTGAAGTTTCGCAATTTGACCGTCGATCTTGCGGCTGGTGACTTTGGTTCTTGCCATTCGGTTTTCCGTTTCTGTTGGAAAGTAATCTATATTTTGAACGCACTTTTCTTCTTACCGTCCCAGGGTTTCTGGGCGTGGTGCGGTTTTGGATGTTGAGGGTCTTGGTGGGTATAGTCAGGCACTCTTCCGACTGACTATCAGGCAGAAATGAAAGGTAGCTCTGACCCCTATTTCCGTGGCTTGAGGAGTATTGACTCCAGTTGCTCGCGCCTGCGCCCGTATTGCTCTCTGGCCTGTGTTCGATTTATTTATGTATTGTTCTGTCATTCTCTACTCGACTCAATTTTTATTTTTATGGTTGGAATGGATTTTCCAGCCATAAATCGCCTTTGCGATAATCAAATAAATATCAAACTATTTATAACGCGTCCTGATTTTAGTTAATGTTTTGTGAAAATAGGCAAGAATCTGCCAAGCAAATAAAATCGTTATGCATTTTGCAAATGGCGCGGCCTTATGGTAATTAGGTGTCTTTAGAAGCCATTTGCGAACCCTTCTGGACTTCAATTTCTGTCAGCTTGAAGTGATTTGATCCTAAATGTGAAATTGACCCAAAAAGGGTGTTTGCTAGCCTTCAGGGAGTGTTTTCATTTCGCCTGAAATATAGGCACATTTCCCAGCATTCACTTTGAAGTGAACGAGATCCGGTGCCCGCAGAAGTTCAGCCGCTATGCAGAAAGAGTCATGCACTCAGAACCTCATCGAGGTACTTGTCTACTTCTTCAGCGGTCCACTCTTTGGTCGCCAGGCCAACCCGGGTAGGGGCGTAGTAGTCCTCTGCATATCTGACAGATCCATCGTGATCTGTTTCGCCAATGGGCGGCGCGTATTCGTCGGCGGGATCGTCAAGGAAACCTCCCCTGTCCAGAACTGTAATGGGTGCGCACTCTACCGAATGGATTCCAGGTGCAATGTTATGAATCCCAATCGCTTTGCCTTCCTGGGTCAGCACCAACCTTGCATTAAAGGGATGCCGATATACCTTATCACTATCTGTTGCGTGTCCCCTCTTTCTAAGCGGTTGATAAGGTATATTCGCAGGCCCAAGAGCTGATGTTACAGCAGCCGTATCACCAAACACTTCTATCAAGCCAAGGATTGGTCCCAAGGTGCTGATGCCATATGCGCCGTCCAAGTTGACCCACCGCTGCGTATAGACATGTTTTTTATGCCTCTTTCTGATATGCACTGTATTTTCCACTGTCTGCTCGGTGCTTTTTATCAGTTCAGCCGCAATCTGAGTCATCCATTTGCGGGCTGTTGGCCGGGAGATTCCTGCTTGTTTTGAAACGGCTGAAATGGTGGGCTGACCTTCGTGTCGGCTAAGTGCTTCCAGGGCGTCCAGAACCCGTTGACGTGTTTTCTCAGCGTTTTTCCTGGCTCCATACCTGCCCCCCACTCCCTGTTTGAAACTCTGAGTCATGCCTGCGTCGATCAAGTGGGCCCGGTGGCACGCGCCCCGATCTTTGCTGTCGCTGCTTGGCGCGTATATATGAATGACGAAATTGGAAACCGAATTGACGATCACGTTGATCTCGGAGCGTGGAAGAGGTCCTTTACTGAATTGAGCAAACTGATCCTGGTTCAGTTGGTGTGCGCGGGTTTCGATCCAGGCGCGCATATCGAAACCCTCTGGGCTGCGTGTTTTCTTCCTGTAAGCAGCTAGCCGTGTTCGATTGAAAATGAACTCGTTTCGTCCAGCGTAACCCTGCAAAAGCTGCTTATCTTGGCTTAAGCGAGCTTCTGACAGGGCAGGGAGAGATTCGGCCAATTTGTTGGTTTGCGTCCCTGAAGCCAAGGTGTTCTGTTTACCAAGGGTGCGCCCGTAGTATTTTTTGGCAGGCTCCAGGGGGCCAATCGCCTCCCGGAGTTCACCCAGTGACCAATCACGGTAGTCACCCTGGAGATGATCCCAATTGTCCGCATGGGGGTTTTTGCTGAGATCAATCAGTTTCTGGTCGACAGTCAAACCAAGGTCTTGAAGTCGCTTGATCAGGGTATTGCGGATTGCATGATAGAATAGCTCTTCTTTTGTTTGTTTGCCATTCATGCTTCGTTTGACCGGCGTGCGAAGCCAGTAAACCAAATGGGGTCTGCGCAGGAATGACGGGGCGTCGACCGCTTCTTTCCGACGCGAGACGAAGTACCTCGGGATAGGCAGCCCGGCCGTTTTCAACAAGTTGAGATCGAAGTTGCAGTCTACGTCGACAACTAGAACATCGAAACGACCCTTTCTATCCAGTGGTAGGTAGGCCATCTGCATGAGAACAAAGCGCTCAGCGTCTATGCGTCCCTGAATTTTGTTATTCTCGTCGATAATAGCGTACTGACCAACGTGTGGCAGCCGTTCTTCGCGGAGCAGTGTGTTTTTAGGCGGCAAGCGGTTCGTATAGACCGTTTTCCACCCCTTGTGGGCGTGAGCCTCACGCGTCCGGATTTGCTCCCAGTATTGTCCTAAGACCTTTGTGCGTTTCGCTTCAGACAGGGCCGGGTGATCGGGTTGTTGGGTTCCGAGACAAAGAAGTTCAGGGAGGCTCAGATCTTTCCAGCTGATCAAACCGCGCTTCAGGCGGCACCAGATGCGGGCTTGGTATTGGCACGTGCAGTTTGCCTGCGCGTTCGAGACCGATGGGCACTCCTGCTGCTGAGGTTCTGGTCTTGCAATCTGGTTTAGATCTTGAAGGTTTGCAGATTGGAAATGTTTCATGTGGCGGCTGCGAGTGTCTCCGTTCGGATCCTGAGATCGGAGAACCAGGCCATCTTCGGGTCCGCTGAGAGCTCAACGAGTAAATTCCTGAAGCAGTCGAAGTTTGTCATTCTTTCCTTTTTTCACGTCGAGTTTTTGCTGTTCGGTTGTGCGTTTTTGATGAGGCGATGAGCCCGGTTCGCGGCAATTTCTTGCCCCTTTGCGGTCGATTGACTTTAATGTATTTAGTCCGTAAAAATTAGTCAAGAAAAATGTCTTTCATCCGTTAAAAATGCCTGCTAGCGTCCTAAAGTTGGTCCAAGGAAATTGTGACAGGGAGATTCAGCTTTCTTTTTTTTCTTTCTCCCGATGCAGTCTCCTGACTTCGAGTCGCCGGAATTCTCCAATTTTTGCCATGCTTGCTTTGCTGTCCGCCGGTTCAAGCCAACTTTGACCATTGCCCAACTTCGGACTGCGCTTACCGTCTCTGCCTCCACTAGACCCATGGGGTTTCGCGAAGTCGCCAACTCTGCTGAAATCAAATATGGGCAAGCTACACACCAAATCGCGCAGTTGGCAGACGGTAAGGGCTCTGATCTTGGCCTGAAGTTACTTGTCCGGCAGAAGGCGGAGGGGCGTCGCTCAAGCTTTGTAAAGCCCTCGCGGACTGGCAAAGCGATCGCATGTTGTTATGCGTTACCTGAGGAAAGAGACCCAGCCCTAACGTTAGACGGGGTCAAGCGATCTGAAATGCTAGCTAAACATTTGAAACAATCAATTTTGCCGGCGTTTAACGAGGTCACTTCGCGGACACAGGGGCTGTCTTTGGGCTCCTTTTGCGTTTTGTTGCATGTAACC
Organism: uncultured Roseobacter sp.; assembly: GCA_913054455.1. Lineage (GTDB taxonomy): Bacteria > Pseudomonadota > Alphaproteobacteria > Rhodobacterales > Rhodobacteraceae > Pseudophaeobacter. The sequence continues at coordinate 1,988 of CAJXIL010000015.1, read as the reverse complement.
CTGAAACAGTTCGAGATTGCATTCGAAGGCCGACCTTTGCATGAGGTTTCCTCGTCGATTGGCATATCCAATGTCCCAAGGCATATTTCGTTCCTCTCGGAAGGTACTCCCAAAAGAAAGGGTCTCGGACTGATAGAGCTGACTCGGAACCCCGAAGATCGGCGGCTGACGCTTCCCAAGCCATCAGAAGCTGGAATTGAACTGATGACGGCAATTTGCTCACGGCTGTTGCAGCGACCCGCTGCCCAGCTTCGCAGGCCAAAGCCAACATCAATCGAGGCTTTGGATGCCCCGGTTGATGCGGCTACGTTGAAGAAAGACGATTTTGACTATATCGACCCCAGGACACTGATGCGCCCTGAAGACAAAAAATCTTAATGGTTGCACTCAAGGAATAAACGCTCTGCCAACCAACAAATTTAACATAAGACTGATTATGGGTGCCTTACGTGTAGCCGCAAAGCAGTAATGTCACCCAACGGCAAAGCAGAAGTGTCACTCTCCTTGCATAAGGTAGCGAGGACGCGTGGACATGGGATGGGTCATGAGGAACGCGCGCGCTGAGCCGCGTGGAGGTTTTGGCACAGGTCGACGATCTGCCGAGACATCAAACGCACTGGTTACACTGAAACTGAGTTGCTGGAATTGAATGGGTATTACGGCGTGGTTGCGCAGCGGGCAGCGACCCCCTGAGGTGTCCTTCGTTTACGATACACCAGCCTTTTTCAGTATGCGCGGCCTGTTCTCATAGTCGATGGGCGACAGCATGCCGTCGTCCCTGTGCTTACGTTTTGGGTTATAGAAACCGGTCGGGTGAACGCTGAGCATTTTGCAAAGAACCCGGACAGGATGTCGCTGAGGATGCGCGTCCCCTCTCTGCAGATTTGCTGTGCAAATCACCTGCCGGGCAATGGATAAACGCGTATCTCACTTTGAATCTCTGGCGCAGTAGGCGGTGGCGGTATTTAAGATGTCGCGTCCCTCAGCGAGGCGCGCCAGCTCCTTTTCAAGCCATTTGACTTCAGCCTCTTGGTCAGCCTCAGGTGTGGGCGGTCATCATTGAATACAGAGAAATCCTACTTTCCTACGAGACCCCAATCCCTAGACCAACCCAAAGACGTCTCGCGCCAAAGGTGGGTTTGCTCCCTTACTGGATACCGAAATTCCAGCGACTTCTGACGCAAAGGTCAAAGCTGACCTCAATACCTCAGGAGCAAGGTGCAGCAGTGTTTGAACCTCTAACTTCCCGAGTTCCCTGAGTTTGAACAGGAAACCAGCGTTGAAGGTGTCGCCTGCGCCAACAGTATCGACTACATCAACAGGTTTGACGGGTACTGCGACCTCTGTGCGATTGGGAAGATAGGCAAGCACACCAGCGGATCCGCGCGTTACGATCACAAGGTTGGGGCCGCGGTTCATCAACATCGCGGCTTTTTCCGCGGGCGGTATGGTCTGCGGGATCAACCAGTCCAGATCCTCGTTGGAAACCTTGATGATATCGGTCTGTGCTAGCATTCGGTTCAGGCGCGTACGGTAACCTTCCTGGTCGGCTATGAAAGCCTCGCGGATATTGGGATCCAACATGACCACGCGATCACGCTTTTCCCGCTCTAACAGGGTGGCATAGGTCTCGGCGGCGGGCTCTACGGCAAGGCTGATGCCGCCAAAAAACAGCGCACTGACATGCGCAGGCACTCTTGGCAAATCGGCGAGCTGCAGCATGCGACCGGCTGAGTTTTCATCCAGGAAACTGTAGCTGGCCTGGCCATCCTCCAGCTGAACAAATGCCAATGTCGAGGGGCGGCTCGACACCGCCACCAGAGAAAGATCGACATGTGATGCACGCAGGTGCGCGGCCAGTTGCTGGCCAAACATGTCGTCGGACAGCCCCGTAAACAGCCCGGTTGGCGCCCCCAGACGCCCCAGGGCCACAGCCGTATTCATGACCGCGCCACCGCAATGGGGCACAAACCCCTGGGCACCTTGCA
>CAJXIL010000014.1 GCA_913054455.1 uncultured Roseobacter sp. | reverse complement strand
CTATCCATTGTCCAACTCAGGCTGAGATTTGCACAAAAGGAACCACATTCATGACTCTCAAAGTTTATCTTTCCGGCGAGATCCACACCGATTGGCGTGAGCAAATCACTGAAGGTGCCGAGGGGTTGGATGTGTGCTTTCAAAGCCCGGTGACGGATCATGCCTCAAGCGATGACTGCGGCGTAGCCATTTTGGGGGCCGAGGACAGCAAGTTCTGGCATGACCACAAGGGCGCCAAACTCAACGCCATCCGCACCCGCAAGGGGCTGGAGGACGCCGATGTCGTGGTGGTGCGCTTTGGCGAAAAATACAAACAGTGGAACGCGGCCTTTGATGCGGGCTATGCGGCAGCCCTGGGAAAATCCATTATTGTGCTCAGCCAGCCCGAACATCAGCACGCCCTGAAAGAGGTGCATGCGGCAGCCTTGGCAGTGACGGATGAGCCGCGCCAGGTGGTGGAGATCCTGTCCTATGTACTGACAGGCGCGCTGCCTGCATGACCGCGCCGACCCTGGAAAGCGATCGCCTGATTCTACGTCCCCACAGGGTGGGGGATTTTGACGATGTCGTGGCACTTTGGGCGGATCCGGCGGTGGTGAAATACATCGGTGGCAAGCCCAACAGTCGCGAACAATCCTGGGCGCGGCTGCTGCGCTACATGGGCCATTGGCAGGCCATGTGTTTTGGCTACTGGGCTGTCTGCGACCGCGACAGTGGCGCCTTTCTGGGGGAAGTGGGCTTTGCCAATTATCGCCGCGCGGTCACACCGCCGCTGCCGGATGTCCCCGAAGCGGGCTGGGTTCTGGCGACACAGGCCCATGGGCGCGGCATAGCAAGCGAAGCGGTTGCTTGCATCCACCACTGGGCTGATCAGACGCAGGATTGGTCGCAGACGGTTGCGATCTTTGCTCCTGAGCACGCGGCCTCGCAGCAGGTGGCGGCCAAGCAGGGGTATCAGACCAGCGGAGAGGCCACATATTTTGACGAACAGGTCCTGGTCATGTCTCGCCAAAAACCTACAGCTGTTTGAGAGGCGGAAGGTTGGTGAAAACCACTCGTTAACGGGCGGTGATTAGAATGTGGCGCAGCACACTTCTACCCCATCACTTGGTGGGCCTCCTTGCTGGGGGCCCCAACGGACAATATCTATGCAAAACCGACGACGCGCGCCCAAAGAAATTACCCACAAGACTGAAGATCAGGGGCTTTTCAAAAAGGACCTGGGACAGTTTGCGGTGTCTTTGGTGCCACATATCAAGCGGAGTAGTCGTGGTGATCTCGTGGTGCGGGGCTATCTCAATGACAAGCGCGAGATTTTTGTGATTTTTGCCGGACGACGCGCCAAGGATGCCGTCGCAGTAGAGAGCCGGTTGAAGGCTATGTTTGTCCGCGCAAATCAAGCTGCCGTAAAGGCTGGGAGCCCGCCACCAGAGGTCAACCAAATCCGCCTTGCCATACGTGTTGAGGGGTCATGGAGATCTCGCTTTCAGCGGCATGTCTCTGGCTGGGATCACAAGAGTTTTCAACTATTGGCCTCACGTTGGGCCTTCTCAGACGCCGATGGCATGACCAATTTGGGCGGGCGCCCTCCATTTGCGTGAAAACACCCCGCCAAAGGCGGGGTGCTGGGCCCAACGGGAAGAGGGCTTTTTAAAGTCCCGATGACGGGCGGGAGGGCTACCCCTCGCGTTTGATTTCCACTGTATGGGGATAGGGGATCGAGATGCCTTTGGCGTCAAAGGCTTCTTTCACCGCCTGAGTCATGGAAAATTTTACCTCCCAATAATCGGCAGCCTCGACCCAAATGCGGGTGGTTAGATCGACGGAGCTATCGCCAAGATTGGTTACGCGCACCCAGGGCTCGGGGTCTTGTTTGACACGGCTGTCAGCAGCGGCCTGTTCCAGAATTATCGCTTTGGCAGCATCGGCGCTGTCGCCGTAATCAATGCCAAACACCAGGTCCACACGGCGGGTTTCATGGTGCGAGAAATTGGTGATCACTGCGCCCCAGGCCTGACCATTGGGAATGATGATCTGCACATTGTCCGGGGTCGCCAGCTCGGTCACAAACAGGTTGAGATCTTTGACCGTGCCTGAAGTGCCGCCGATGTCGACATATTGGCCGATCTTATAGGGGCGAAACAGCACCAGCATGAAGCCAGCCGCCAGATCGCTCAATGTGCCTTGCAAGGCCAGACCAATGGCCAGGGTTGCAGCGCCCATCATCGCCACCAGGCTGGTGGCCTCGATACCAAAGATCCCCAGCACAGCAATCAGCACCACGGCGATCAGTACCCAGCGCACCATACTGGCGACAAAATTGCCTAGGGTTGCATCGATTTCGGGTGTCGCATTGATCCGCTTGCGAACGGCGCGGCTCACCATGCCAGCTACCATCCAACCGACGATCAGAACCGCCAGAGCCTTGCACCCGTTCAGTACAATGGGCCAATAGGCAAAGCCCTGTTCAATAATATCTTCCATGTCCGTGTCACTCTTCTGATTTTTGGGGTTTTGCGCGGATGAAGCACATCCAGGTGACCCCCGGCAAGGGGGAGAAGGGCAAGAAAAGGCCCCCAAGGTAACTTGGGGGCCGGTTCACTATGCTCTGGGTAGGACTTTTACTTTTTGAGCGCGTCGCGAATTTCCATTAGGATATCCAACTCGCTGGGGCCTGCTGGGGCCTCTGGCTCCGGTGCGGCTTCCTCCTTGCGGGCAGCGGCCTCTTTTACCTGGTTGACGTATCGCACCAGCATAAAGACGACAAAGGCGATGATGAGGAAGTTGATCACCGCCATAATAAAGGCACCATGGGCAAAGACCGCAGCACCCGCCTCGCGGGCGGCTTCCAGGCTGGCTCCGGCAGCGACCTCTCCGGACAGGACGATATAGGAATTGGTGAAATCAACCCCGCCAGTGAACAGCCCAACAAGAGGGTTGATCAGGTCCCCAACCATGGATTTGACAATGGCGGTAAAGGCGGCGCCGATGATGATCCCGACAGCCATGTCCATGACATTGCCCTTGGCGATGAAGTCTTTGAATTCTGATAGCATCTGTTTCCCCTGTTGCTGATTGCGCCCTGTGGGAGTTTTGTCCTCTGGCGCGATCTTTTAAGAGGACTGCAAAATACATCTTTCTGGCTAGGGGAAAATTCGCGTTCAGCCATCGCAATGCAATTTTTGGGTCAATAGGACACAAAAAGCCCGCCAGTCGGGAGAAACTGGCGGGCTAAGAGCTCTAGACAGGAGTGGGTCAGGATTTCAGAGCTAGGTTTGGTGAAATCACATCCAGCCCCAGAGCTTTGCCAACCGCGTAATAGGTCAGCTTGCCGGCATGCACGTTCAGGCCATCGAGCAGATGCGGGTCATCTTCGCAGGCCTGACGCCAGCCTTTGTTGGCCAGGTTCAGCATGAAGGGTAGCGTCGCATTGCCAAGTGCCTGGGTCGAGGTGCGGGCCACTGCGCCGGGCATATTGGCGACACAGTAATGCATGATGCCATCGACCTCATAGATCGGATCGGCATGGGTGGTGGCACGGGAGGTTTCAAAGCAACCGCCCTGGTCAATGGCCACATCCACCAGCGCCGCACCGGGCTTCATCTCAGAGAGCATAGCGCGCGATACCAGTTTTGGGGCTTCGGCACCGGGGATCAGTACGGCCCCAATGACCATATCGGCCTCGCGCACCAGCTCGGCGGTGGCTCCTGCAGTGGAGTACTGGTTTTTGAAGTCGCGGCCAAAGACATCATCAAGGTATCTTAGCCGGGGCAGAGAACGATCCAGAATGGTTACATCGGCCCCCATGCCTGCGGCGATTTTTGCCGCATGGGTACCGACAACGCCGCCGCCAATAACCACAACCTTAGCCGGGGCGACGCCGGGCACGCCGCCCATCAGGATGCCACGTCCGCCATTGGCCTTTTGCAGGGTCCAAGCGCCAACCTGGGGCGCCAGGCGACCGGCCACTTCGGACATCGGAGCGAGCAGCGGCAACCCGCCATTGGCATCGGTGACAGTTTCATAGGCGATGGCGGTGCAGCCGCTTTCGAGCAGGTCATGGGTCTGGTCAGGATCGGGGGCCAGGTGCAGATAGGTGAACAGCAGCTGACCTTCGCGCAGCATCTTGCGTTCAATCGCCTGGGGTTCTTTCACCTTGACGATCATATCGGCCGTGGCAAAGACCTCTTCTGCGGTGTCGATGATCACGGCACCAGCGGAGATGTAATCCTCATCGGTGAAGCCAGCACCCAGACCAGCGCCTTTTTGAATGAGCGCCTGATGGCCGTAATTGACAGCCTCGCGGGCTGCGTCGGGAGTCATACCAACGCGGAATTCCTGTGGTTTGATTTCTGTGGGGCAACCGATTTTCATGATCTATCCTCCGTTTCCTTTGCGTCAGTCTGACGCAGTCCTGGCAATAGATGCTGCTTTTTTGAGCAGAATAAAAACATGACATTCGAAGAATCTTCGCCTAAACGGGCAAGAACTAGCAAGGATCTTTTAAGAAATGTCTTTAGATGACACGGATCGTCGGATTCTACGGGTGCTGCAACGGCAGGGACGGATCTCCAATGCCGAGCTGAGCGAGCGAGTTAATTTGTCTGCTTCTGCCTGTCATCGGCGGGTGCAACGGCTCGAGAGTGACGGGTATATTAAAGACTACGTTGCTTTGCTGGATGCCCGCAAGATGGTGGTGCCGACCACAGTTTTTGTCGAGATCACTCTGCAAAGTCAGGCGGATGAGCTACTGGATGCCTTTGAGCGAGCGGTGGCACGCATTCCGGATGTTTTGGAATGTCATTTGATGGCGGGGTCTGCGGACTACTTGCTAAAGGTTGTAGCAGAAAACACCGATGATTTCGCCCGCATTCACCGCCAGCATCTAACCCGCTTGCCTGGGGTGGCGCAGATGCAATCAAGCTTTGCCCTGCGCACCGTGTTCAAGACGACTGCCTTGCCCGTCTAGTTGCGTGGCCTGCCTAAAACTGTGGTGTGAAACTCTGACAAGAATTTGCGGAATGTATCCTAGTGAGGCGCGTGCTGCCGTTTGTTTGGGCGATGGTGTCGGGCAGTGATGCCGGGATGTCGCAACCTTACGAAATGCGGTTGCACCTTTGGGCGAAACGCGGTTCCATTGCTACATGGCGGATCTCAGCAGCGGGCCCTGTTCGGGCAGTGTGAGGCCTTGCCAAAGGTCACGAAATGGCGGGATTTCCTGCAGGTGACATTAAAGGATCACACTGGTCTGATAGTGGGGTCCGCAAAGACAACACAGTAAAGGAATACGCCCGTGACCAGCGATATCGACTCCGACTCCTATGATTGGCTTGAGGCTGAGCTTCAGGACACTTTGGACGAGGATATCGAAATTGAATTTGCCGAACCAATGCTGTCAATGGAGCTGCGTAAGATCTACCGCGAGCAGCATCCGGAGATGCTGGACCGCAAAGTCTATTTCCGCAATCTTCTGCGGTTGCAGGCTGAGCTGATCAAGCTCCAAGACTGGGTGGTCGAAACCGGCGCCAAAGTTCTGGTCATCATGGAGGGGCGCGACAGTGCGGGCAAAGGTGGTGTGATCAAACGGATCACCCAGCGGCTGAACCCACGGGTCGCACGGGTGGTGGCGCTGCCAGCCCCCAGCCGACGAGAGCAAAGCCAGTGGTATTTCCAACGCTACGTGCCGCATCTTCCAGCAGGGGGTGAGATCGTACTGTTTGACCGCTCCTGGTATAACCGGGCTGGGGTGGAACGGGTGATGGGCTTCGCCGATGAGGATCAGGTCGAGAATTTCTTTCGAGATGTGCCTGAATTTGAACGTATGCTGGTGCGGTCAAACACCATCGTGCTGAAATACTGGTTTTCGATCACCGACGAGGAACAGCAATTACGATTCATGATGCGTATTCATGACCCGATGAAACAGTGGAAACTGTCGCCAATGGATCTAGAGAGCCGGATCCGCTGGGAACAATATACCACATCCAAAGAAGAGATGTTTGAGCGCACTAACATCCCTGAGGCGCCTTGGTACATCGTTGAAGGCAACGACAAGAAGCGCGAACGCCTGAACTGTATCGAACATCTATTGAGCAAGATCCCCTATCAGGAAGTGAGCAGCGAGAAGGTCTCTTTGCCGGACCGGGAGTATAACCCTGATTATGAGCGTCGGGTTCTGCCGGATGAGCTATATGTTCCTAAAATCTATTGAGGGATAAAAGAAGGGGCTCCCGCCAATTTGGCGACCTTCTGACGAAGGCCCCGCATTGTTGGGCCTGGCACTGTGCCTGATGGCACAGTGCGGGGGCGCAAGGGGGACCGGCGGGGCTACTATGAAGCCTCGGTATTGGCTAGAAACCGTCTTAGGTAACCGGTGAAATGGGCGATCTCATCCTGTGAAAACCCTTTCAGCAGGTCGTTTTGACGTTCCAGCGCACGGGGCAGAATTTTGCTGTGCAGATCTCGCCCTGAGGGGGTAAGGCTCCAGGATTTGCGGCGCTCATCTCCTCCCATGACTTCGGACTGCGCCATCCCATTGCTTTCTAACCGCTGCAAAGACCGGCTGACGGCCGCCTTGTCGATCCCGGTGAGGCGTGCGGCCTGGGCGACAGAACAGCCTGGGCTGCGTGTCAGCATCACCAGCATCCGCCAGTCCATCACACCGATGCCAAACTCTGCCTGATAAGCTCGGGTCGCTTCCCGTGTCAGCCGATTTCCAGCAAAAGTCACCAGCACAACCGGACTGTTGCGCAGGCTTAGCGTCGGCGCGGCAGGATCATCCGGGCGGCCAGTTGCAGTAACCAGGAACATATCGGCCGGCGGGGGGGCGGTATCACTCATGGTGATATCCTAGAAGGCCCGTGTTGACACATCAACACATTCATCCTTCAGTGAAACCAGCAAGTTCGACGGGAGGCTAGGATGGCGCGGGCTGAACTTTATGATATTGACCTTGGTCGCTTCTGGCTGAACCCCTATCCCGATCTTGCGCAGATGCGGGCCCAGGCTCCGGTTGTCTATGTACCGCAGCTTCAGGCCTTTTTGCTGACCCGCCGCGACGACATTTTTCGCGAAGAAAAGAAGGTGGAGATATTCTCGTCGGAGCAGCCAGAGGGCTTGATGGTCCAATTGATGGGCGAGAACATGATGCGCAGAGATGGTGAGGCTCATAAGAGCGAGCGCCGGGCCATTTTTCCTACAATCTCGCCCAAAACAGTACGAGACCATTGGATGACGGAGTTTCGTAATTTGACGCAAAAAGTCCTGGCTGAGTTGCTTCCCAAAGGGGGCTGCGACCTGGTGCGCGACTACGCAATGGTTGTTTCGGGCGAAGCGTTGAGGCGGATTACGGGGCTGACAAATTTGACAGCGCAAGAAATGGATCAGGTGAGCCAACATATGATTGATGGCTGCGCCAACTACGCAGCGGATGCTGAAGTTGAGCAGCGCTGCCATGCGGCTACTGGCAGGATTGATGCCTGCATCAGTGACCGTTTGGCGCAGCCTTTGGACACTGACGATCTATCCCTCTTGGCGGTTCAGCGGCGGGCTGGGCTGGAGGAACCTAGGATACGAGCGAATATCAAGCTCGCCATTTCTGGCGGGCAGAATGAACCGCGGGATGCCATCGCCGGAACGGTTTGGGCACTGCTCCAGCACCGCGACCAGCTGGCAGAAGTGCTGGCAGGTCGGGCCAATTGGGGGCAGGCCTTTGAGGAATATGCGCGTTGGATCTCCCCGATCGGCATGTCACCGCGCCGGGTTGCCAAAGAATACGAGTTGTACGGTGTTACACTGCTTCCTCAGGATCGGGTGTTTTTGATGTACAGCTCCGGAAATCGGGATGAACGGGTCTTTGCGCGTCCTGGCGCCTTTGATTTACATCAGGATTGTTCCGCTGCGATCTCTTTTGGGGCGGGTCCCCATTTCTGCGCTGGGGCTTGGATATCCAAAGCATTGATAGGCCAAGTGGCCCTGCCGATGCTATTTGAGGCGATGCAGAACCTGCATCTTACGGCAGAGGCACAGTTTGGCGGATGGGCCTTTCGGGGGCCTCTGTCAGTTCCAGTTGCCTGGTCAAATGCCGTGAGTGCCAACCGATCTTGATAGATCATACCCTGTCTTATCTGGTGGGAAGTTACAGCCCGGCTGGTGCTTGGGTTCAGGTTCTTTAGTGGGGCCCCGAGGTGGCATTTGCCTTGAGCGCAGGGGAGCAAGGCGCGCCGCAACGTAGGGGGGGACGCTATGCCACCTCGGGTAGAGCCGGGTGTTCCAAATCCGGCTGCAAGCACATGGGCGGGGAAACCCAGAGGTGCCGCCCAGTTCACTCACTATAGGGGATTTTGAAAAATAAATACACGCTAAAGTTTAAGGCGGTCAGAATTTTTTCATAAACTGCCCAAGATAGATCTTTCTGATCTTGCCTGGGTCCACTTGGGCCAATGGGGCCAGAATTAGCTGCGCAGCCAGAAGGAAAACCTACCCAGAAATGACAAACCCCCGAGCCCAGGGCGCGGGGGTCATCAACGTTGTGTCCAGAAAAGACCTGGAAGCCAAAAAGGCGGATAGAAGGAGCTTAGAGCATACCTTCGCGCTGTGCTTTCTTACGTGCCAGTTTACGGGCACGGCGGATCGCTTCAGCTTTCTCGCGCGCTTTTTTCTCGGACGGCTTTTCGAAATGTTGCTTGAGCTTCATTTCGCGGAAGACGCCTTCACGCTGCAGCTTTTTCTTCAGAGCGCGGAGCGCCTGATCGACATTGTTGTCACGAACACTAACCTGCATGTGGTTTTCACCACCTTTCTAGATAGAGTTGCAAGGATTTGCAGGAAGTGGCCATATAGCAAAGCTCCGGTTTCTTGTCTAGTACTGTGATATCAAGGCGCGCCCCCCCATATGGCGTGGAAGACTGCGTAACTTCAGACCGGGAGAAACCCAATGAACAGCCAGGAAAACCAGACAGATTCTTCTCGCGAACTGGTGACCCAATTGCTGGATGCCGCCCTGCTGCATGTGGTGTTTGATGGCTGGTCTGATGCTACATTTGAGGCAGCGATCACTGATACGGGTACCAATCCGGTGCTCGCGCGCGCGACCTGTCCGCGCGGCGCGGTGGATCTAGCCCTGGCCTACCACCAGCGCGGCGATCAGATGATGCTGGCAAGTTTGGCAGAGACTGACCTTTCAGACCTGAGATATCGCGACCGAATCGCCGCTATGATCCGCTACCGGTTAGAGGCAGCAGAGGATAAGGAAGCGGTGCGTCGTGGTGTGACGCTCTTTGCCCTGCCACAACATGCAGCCTCTGGGGCCAAGGCGCTTTGGGGTACCTGTGACGCGATCTGGACAGCGCTTGGCGACACATCGGATGATTTGAACTGGTATAGCAAACGCACCATCCTGTCGGGGGTCTACTCTTCGACGCTGCTCTATTGGCTCGGGGACGACAGCCCCGATCATCAGGCGACCTGGGAATTTCTCGACCGGCGTATCGACAATGTAATGCAGTTTGAAAAGGTGAAAGCAGGCCTGCGGAAAAACCGCCTGCTCAAACCTTTGCTGGCGGGACCGGAGTGGCTGTCGTCCCACATCAAACCACCTGCTGCCCGTGATGATCTGCCAGGACGTCAGGATTAGGATCGATATCTCTGTTTGTGACGTAGCTATAGGCTGGGCTTTGCCTGTCATTCCGATCAGGTTAGTTTGCAAAACAAAAGAGGTCGGCCCTTGAGGGCTGGGCTAAGACAACAAGGATTCCGCGAATGAGCGACATGATGCGTGCCATTGAAATTTCCACCCCAGGCGGGCCAGAAGTTCTGACTCTCACCCAACGCCCCATGCCCCAGCCAAGCCATGGTCAAGTGGTGCTGAAGGTGGCCTATGCAGGCGTCAACCGGCCCGATGCGCTGCAACGGGCCGGTGCCTATAACCCGCCCCCCGGCGCCAGCGATCTGCCTGGGTTGGAGGCGGCGGGCGAAGTTGTTGCGCTGGGCGCTGGTGTCACCGGATTGGAAATTGGGGATCGGGTCTGTGCCCTTCTCCCCGGCGGCGGATATGCCGAATATGTTGCGACCCCAGCGGCGCATTGCCTGCCCATTCCCGACGGTATGAGCCTGAAACAGGCGGCCTGCCTACCGGAAACCTGCTTTACCGTCTGGTCCAATGTCTTCACCCGTGGCGGGCTGGAGGCCGGCGAGCGGTTTTTGGTCCATGGCGGATCGTCCGGCATTGGCACGACAGCGATCCAACTGGCCTCGGCCCTGGGGGCGCGGGTCTTCACCACTGCGGGATCGGATGAGAAATGTCAGGCCTGTCTGGATCTTGGGGCAGAACGCGCTATCAATTACAAGACTGAGGATTTTGTCGAAGTGCTGCGCACTGAGGGCGGCGCGAACCTAATCCTCGACATGGTGGGCGGCGACTATATTCCTCGCAATATCAAAACTCTCGCAGATGATGGCCGCATGGTGCACATCGCCTTTCTGTCCGGCCCCAAGGCTGAGCTGAACTTTGCCCAGATCATGGCGCGCCGCCTGACGGTGACCGGATCCACGCTGCGCCCACAAAGCGACCTTGCCAAGGCGCGCATTGCCCAGGATCTGTTCGAGGTGGTTTGGCCCTTAATCGAGGCCGGTAAACTCGCACCGGTCATGGACAGCGAATTCCGACTGGAAGAGGCTGCAGCTGCCCACGCGCGGATGGAGAGCTCGGGCCATATTGGCAAGATCGTTCTAAAGGTCGCGGGGGATACCGAATAGGCGGGCCATCGATCGCAAGCGAACAAAGGCGCGCTCTGATCAAGATCGCGCCTTTTGCGTTTTGAGTGCCAAACCATGATTCTATGCGCCAAACATTTGGCCTACCGAACCGGGGTAAACAGCGCGTCCTTTAGCGAACAATCCTTGATCACATCCCGGCCACAGGGCACGGGCTGCATGTCGCGTGACAGGCACAGGCGAACTTCCTGTATGTGGTGGTCCCGGCAGGTTACCGTGACACTGTCGGCGTTAAATTCGGGGTTGGCCTGGAGAAAGGCCTCTTCGATCAGGCTGGCAGGCAGGGTCACGGATCGGTCAAGCTTGCGAAAGATTGCGGGGCGGTTGACGCTGTCATAGGCGTGGCGCGATAGATCCAGATAGCCATGTGCTGATAGGCCTGAACATGTACCGTGTTTCTTCCATTGGTGCCAGGCTAGGCCAGGAGTTCCCATGATATCAGCCATTTCGGCGGTCTCGCTGCGCCGGGGCGGGGCCTCGGGCGTGTTGCAATAGCTGGGCCAGCCTCGGTGAAACTGCGGCCAAAGCCCATGCAGGGTCCAGCCAAAATCATGGCGCGGATCGCATTGGTCAGAGCCTTTGGCATCGCCTTCTATCTCACACCAATTGGGCGACCAGCTGAGTGCCAATACGTAATAATCGAATTCACCCGCCGTTTCACCATCTGCCCAAGCGGCAGGGGCAAAGATCCCGGTGAGGGCCAAAATTGCTGCGAACAAGAACCTGTGCATCGCCTCTTTCCTTATGAAAACAGCGCGACTATATAGGACTGAAGTTCCCCGACAATGGAAACCGACCCCAAACCACCGGGGCAGCCTAATTCAGGCGGCGGGAAAGTTGTATTTTGGGGCAAGATGTAGGTTTAGGAGATGAGCACATGGCAAAACCATTGATGACCAAGGCAACCGCCGTGTGGCTGGTGGACAATACCACGATCAGCTTCAAGCAGATTGCGGATTTCGTCGGCATGCACGAGTTGGAAATTCAGGGCATCGCCGATGGCGATGTGGCCACAGGCGTCAAAGGGTTTGATCCCGTGACCAACAACCAGCTGACCCAGGATGAGATCGACAAGGCAGAGGCCAACCCGCTCCATAAGCTGAAGCTTAAGTTCAACGCCGCTGCAGCTGGCGAAGAAAAACGCCGTGGTCCGCGCTACACGCCGCTGTCCAAACGTCAGGACCGGCCCAATTCGATCCTTTGGCTGGTGAAATTTCACCCCGAGCTGTCGGATGGCCAGATTGCCAAACTGGTTGGCACCACGAAGCCAACCATCCAGTCGATCCGCGAACGCACACATTGGAACATTTCCAACATGCAGCCGATTGACCCGGTTGCGCTGGGCCTGTGTAAACAGTCCGAACTGGACATGATCGTGCAGAAGGCCGCTGCCAAGAAGGCTGCAGAAGGCGGCGTGATGAGCGACGACGAGCGTCGCAAGCTGGTTTCTACCGAGCAATCACTCGGCATGGATGCAGAGCCCAAAATTCCGGCCGGGATTGAAGGTCTGGAAGGCTTCACTCTGGGCGGTAGTGAGAGCCCGCGCCCCACGTCTGACCCGATGGCCGATGCGGATAGCTTCTTTAACCTGCCCGACGCCAGCGATGAAGACGAGGACGACAACTCCGACGATCCACGCGGCTAATTTGCTGCCTCAGGCGTACAAGTTCTAAAGGCCACGCCCTTCGAGGTGTGGCCTTTTTCATTGGGGTGCGTTCGGAGGAAACGGGCTTGGTAGTAACGTAAAACGCTAAAGTGTCTTACGTGCTCTCAGGGCTGCGATGATGGTACCATCATCCAGATAGTCAAGTTCGCCGCCGATAGGCACCCCCTGGGCCAGTGTGGTGAGCTGGACCTGACTTTCCAATTGGTCAGCGATGTAATGGGCCGTGGTTTGTCCGTCGATGGTGGCGTTGAGCGCCAAGATCACCTCGCGCACGCCCTCACTTGCGACCCGGTCCACTAGTCGCGGAATGCGCAGCTCCTCGGGGCCAATGGCGTCCAGCGCCGACAGGGTGCCCCCCAAGACATGGTAGCGGCCCTTAAAGCTGGCAGCGCGCTCCATCGCCCATAGGTCCGAGACAGTTTCTACCACGCAGATCATTCCATTAGCGCGCCTCTCATCGGAGCAGATGCCACAGATGTCTTGGGTGCCGACATTGCCACAGTTCAGACATTCTCGCGCACTCGAGGCGACCTGGCTTAGGCTATCGGCCAAAGGAGTGAGCAGCAGCGTTCGTTTGCGAATAAGATGCAGAACCGCGCGGCGCGCCGAGCGCGGGCCCATGCCAGGCAGTTTAGCCATCAGAGCAATCAGATGCTCTATCTCGCTGATGCTATCGTCACTCATGTTTGCGATCCTTTGCAATTGACGCATATAGGCTCAAACCACCACAGTGCTGCAAGGCCTATGGCCTGACTGCACGAGCTTTGTTGCCACGATTGAACAAGAGCGCGGGAGGGGCTGAGGGATTTTCAACAGCCGCTGAAAGTGGACAATCGAATCAAAAGAGGGTTTGGCAAAACGGGCTCATTGGGGCAGGTCGCAGCCGTTTCAGTCGCGCTTTCTTACTCAATCGCGGTAGGATACCGTTGCAGAAAGGATAGGAAAAGAGCTGGCCCAATTGCGACGTGACGAAATGCAAACAGGTTTTGGGGTATATTTTTATGCCCAATTGGTTTCGCTGTCATTCCAGGTGAGCATCAGCTCGCATGCCCATTAGCAGACCACAATCACATATTCACCCTTGAAAAAAGAAGAACCTGCGCGCATATAGGCCCTGCTAACGTTTTTCTTTTTCGACCCACTGTCTCCCGTTAACGGCGTTCAGTCTTTCGATCCAGACCTACCACGCCGGGCTGCCGCACCAACGCGGGCAGCAAATTATAGGAGATTACGGACATGGCTTCAGGCACCGTAAAATGGTTTAACTCGACCAAAGGCTTCGGCTTCATTGCCCCCGATGGCGGCAGCAAAGACGTATTTGTTCACATTTCTGCTGTTGAGCGTTCCGGTCTGACCGGTCTGGCCGACAACCAGAAAGTGACCTTCGACATCGAACCCGGCCGCGACGGTCGTGAGTCCGCTGTGAACCTCGAACTGGCCTAAGCCTTTTCGAGACGAAATTTTGAAAACGCGGTCTCCCTGGTGGGGGCCGCGTTTTTCTTTGCGCTGTTCCTAAATGTAAGGCTTGGCCATGCCGCGGCCCGAACTTTAATCGCAAAAGGCGCCCCCAGTGGGCCGCCTTTCTAGCTCTGATCTCAATGCTGCGAGTTTAGAACGGCAGCTTGATATCCTTAGGCAGGCCCATGCTCTCGGTGAGGTTGGCCATTTCTTCCTGCGCCTTCACGGCCGCTTTGGATTGGGCATCCTTGATTGCGGCCAAGATTAGGTCCTCGACAACTTCTTTGTCATCACCGGAAAAGATCGACGGATCAATGTCGAGCTCTTTCAGCTCACCCTTGGCCGAGGCCGTGGCTTTGACCAGGCCGGCCCCTGCCTCACCCACCACCATGACATTGTGCAGTTCTTCCTGCATCTCTGCCATTTTGGTCTGCAGTTCCTGTGCCGATTTCATCATCTTGGCCATGTCGCCAAGACCGCCGAGGCCTTTGAGCATCTGTATTCTCCTAACTACGGTGGCGCAGCGCGCCGTAAATCATCCCCGCACATATCGCAATTGCAAGCGCGATGAACAAGTGCGGTGACCCGATGCAGCCTTCTTTAATGGCAAAGTAGCGGACATCGTCGAGAATGGGGCCATAATTGTCATAGGCGACAATTGTCGCCAGCCCAGCCCAAAGAAGCGCAGTGACCGCCGCGAGCAGGCGCCACCGTGTGAGAAGCGCCAGGATCGTCAGGGCACTCAGTGACAGGGTTATGGGCAGGCTGGATAGGGCAATAAGCTCATCCCAAGCAGAGGCCGGACCGGAGGAGGGGGACCACAAGGGGCGTACCTTGTCGCAAACCTCTGCCATGGCGGCAGAGGGGAACAGCGCGGCTGATGCCCAAAGGAGAGCTAGTCTTCCTCGAAGGGATCCCATTCGTCTTCCACCTCAGGCAGGGCTTCGGCTTCGACCTCGGCTGCCAGTTCCTGTGCGGTACGGATGCGGGTGATCTTGGCCTTAGGGAAGTTCTCCATAACCGCCTGCACCAGAGGGTGTTCACTGGCCTTGGCACGTAGAGCGTTTTCTGCGGCATTTTCCAGCTCGGTGATGGTGTCCCCGCCGCCCTCGTTCTCCAACGAGATGATCCAGCGGGCCTGAGTCCAGTTCTGCAGTTGCTGCCCCAAGCGGGCGGCTAGGTCCTTGGGCGCATCCGCAGTTGGTTGGATGGTGATCCGGCCTGGCTGATAAGAGACCAGACGCAGATAGGTCTTTACATATTCCAGCAAAAGCCCGTCGCGACGCTGGCGGATCAGCTCAACCACATGTTCAAAACTGGGGTAGCGGGCCAGGGCCTGTAGTGTTTCCGGGGCCAGCGCTGTCGCGGTGCCATTGCCGCCCTGCGCAACCGGCGCGCCGTTAGGAGCGCCGCCGCCCGCCGCAGGCGATGCCATGTTCTGCATGGGTGCGGAGGTCGTGCCATAGCCAGCTGAGGCCATTCCACCACCAGGGCCGCCATTTGGCGGAGGAGGAGGCGTGTCCTGTAGTTTCCGGATCAGCTCTTCTGGGCTGGGCAAATCGGCTACATGGGTGAGGCGGATCACCGCCATTTCAGCCGCCATCATTGCGTTGGGTGCGGCGGCGACCTCCTCCAGTGCCTTGAGCAGCATCTGCCACATCCGCGTTAGCACCCGCATGGCCAAGGTTTCAGCCATGTGCTGACCACGGGCGCGTTCATCTGGGCTGACTGTAGGGTCTTCTGCGGCATCAGGGGTGATTTTCACCACCGAAACCCAATGGGTGATCTCTGCCAGATCACGTAGCACGGCCAAGGGGTCTGCACCCTCGGCATATTGGGCGCTCAACTCGGTCAGGGCCCCGGCGGCATCGCCGCGCAGGACCATGTCCATCAAATCCAGCACCCGCCCGCGGTCGGCTAGACCCAGCATGGCGCGGACCTGATCGGCAGTGGTTTCGCCCGCGCCATGGGAAATCGCCTGATCCAGCAGTGAGGTGGCGTCGCGGACCGAGCCTTCTGCGGCGCGGGTGATCAGAGCCAAGGCATCCTCGGTGATCTCGGCGCCCTCAGCTGTGGCGATTTTGCGCATCAGCGCGATCATCACTTCGGGCTCAATCCGGCGCAGGTCGTAGCGTTGGCAACGGGACAGAACTGTCACGGGCACTTTGCGGATCTCGGTGGTGGCAAAGATGAATTTGACGTGGGCAGGTGGCTCTTCCAGGGTTTTCAGCAGCGCGTTAAAGGCGCTGGTGGAGAGCATATGCACTTCATCGATGATATAGATCTTATAGCGGGCAGAGGCTGCACGGTACTGAACCGAATCGATGATTTCACGAATGTCGCCCACACCGGTGCGGCTGGCAGCATCCATCTCCATCACATCGACATGGCGACCTTCCATGATCGCGGTGCAATGCTCGCAGACGCCACAGGGTTCGGTGGTCGGCTGACCAGTGCCGTCAGGGCCGATGCAGTTCATGCCCTTGGCGATGATCCGCGCTGTGGTGGTTTTACCGGTTCCGCGAATACCGGTCATGACAAAGGCCTGGGCGATGCGATTGGTTTCAAACGCATTTTTCAACGTTCTCACCATGGCGTCCTGACCGACCAGATCGGCAAATGTCTCGGGGCGGTATTTCCGCGCCAGGACTTGATACTGGGGCTGGCTGTTGTCGCTTGTGCTGTCGTTCATAGGTCTCTTGCCGGATTCGGAAGGCGGGATCGCGTCCAGGCAAAGTACGCGGGCGGGCGGGCTTCGTCCACCGCTGTTGACCAACTGGGGCGCAGCGGGTCAGACTTTGATGTCGGCCCCAACTTGGAGGGGCGGAATTTATGAGTTTTGGCCGGGCGTTTTGGGCCAGTTGTATTGGTTCGGACCTCTGGTCTGTGATGCCGGAGTGTGTGACATGAAAAGGCCTTTGGCAAATAGCCCCGTGTTTTGCCGAGGCGGTGCGTGCTTAACGCTCTCTGCGGCAGCAAGACAAACAGGAGCGCGTCATGGATGATCACGTTAATGACCCTACTGTAGGCTCGCTTACGCTGCATGCGCTGAGCGTCGAAGACGGCATTCTGGCGCTTTGCCCGCTTCCTGGCAGCGGTGGCGACTACAAGGGCGATATGGATCATTTGCATGACTGGCAGCCAGGGCTGGTGATCTCTATGACAACCGAGGTCGAACATGTCGGCGCTGGCGCGGCTCCTTTGGGGCAGGACTTTCAGGCTATGGGATGTCGTTGGATACACCTGCCGCTGCCAGATTTTTCCGCCCCAACAAACGACATGCTGACACAATGGCCTGAAGTAAGCGCTTTGGCGCTTCAGGCGCTGCGGGGCGGTGGACGCGTTCTGGTGCATTGCAAGGGCGGTTGTGGGCGTTCTGGCATGGTTGTCCTGCGGTTGATGGTAGAAGCCGGAGAAGAGCCTGGTAAAGCCCTGCGGCGGTTGCGAGCGGTGCGCCCCTGCGCTGTGGAGACCAATGACCAGATGAGCTGGGCGGTGGGATCAGTAACTGCTGGCACAGGTCGCCCCAGGTCAGAGTGACGGGTGGCATGCCCTGGCTGATTGTCAGCCATTTGTGGCACCTGGAAAAGACACAGATCGGCTATGCGCGTGCCTGGTGGCGTCCGGATTTGGGCAGGGCCTCTCCCATAGCGCAGGGTCGTCGCTCCAGCTTAGCGGCCGAAAACGCGGGGCTGCCTGGCTGAAACATGCTATCCGCAAATCGGTCAAGGGCTTGGGTCTCGGTCGTCTCGGTGACGTCACAAAACACCCGAATGCGGTCATGCGTGGCAATGAAGCGGGCGGGGCAATGGCGCGCGCAGCCATCCAGCAGGCTTTCACCACAAAGTTCAAATTCGGCTGTTGTAACTGGACGGGCCTTGTCTACCGCCCCGGCCAGCGCTTTGAGCATTCGGGCCAGGGCCGGGCAGGGCGCGCCATGATGCATACAGATGCTTTGGGAAAAATAATGTGTGTATTCGGTTGTTTTGTGATCCATCGGTGTCATCATGCGCCCTCCGCGCGATGGCCGGGATATCAGACGAAGGCATGAGAACTGGGGCATAGGAAGCAGGGCCGCCGATCACGTTTCATGCACTCGCCCAGGCTCCCCGCCCAGTTTCGAGTTTCATACGGGATGGCAGGTCTCCTGACTTGCGGGTCGATGCGGTTTCGGTCCTTCCCGGCCGGGGATCATGTCCCTGTGCCAGTGGTTAACCCGAAGCGCTCACCGCTTACAGTTGCGGGGGCAGTCGTGGAATTGGATCGGCTGAACTTACCTTCCCTCACCACGTTCCCTTTTCATCCTGGACACAAGTTTTATGCGTCGCAAGAACCATCCGTTAAACGGCTATCGCTGACTGGGATGAGTCGTCAATCAAGAAGTGAGGCGCCGGGGTGAACCCCTGCAAAATGGCAGTTTCGTGCCTGAGGATGGCCCGGGCATGTGGCAAGTCAGAGCACCTGGGTAGGTCATCAGCTCAGCTGTAAAGCCAGACTGGGATCAAAGAGAAGCCTTGCGGGTGCTCAAACGCTGCCGGTCAATCGCTCTTCTGTCAGGCTGGCAAACTCGGCGACGCGATGTTTGAAACGTTTATTGACTTTGGACCGCGCCAGTTTCATGGATTGCAACAATAGTCGTCCAGAGAGTGTCTTAGCCTCTACCTTTACCTTAACGGAGAGGCGGGTGCGCCGTGGGGAAAGGGCCAGAAGTTCAATTTGTCCCTTGCCCGTGAGGCTGTTGCTATCGCCGTTCAGACCAATCAATGTCGCGGGTTCATAGGCTGATAGGGACAGGCGCAACTCACGGGGTTTGCCGCGAAAATCCGCGCGTACATCCCAGGCCATGCCAACCTGCGGCGTAGCGTCTTCACTCAGGCGTTGCACCTCGACGCCGCGTCGGATGGCCGAGCGTTCAAAGCTGGAAAAATCAGAAATCGCTTCAAAGACTTCTGCAAGAGGCGCGTCTACGTCTTCTTTGCTCGTTAATTCCATAATGTGCCGCCTGACCGCTGGTCAGTCCTCAGAGTTTCTTGTTGTATTTTCTGATAGAATAATCTCCTTAATCCAAGGTGTCCGCAAGCCAGTTTTCAAGAAGAAAATGGGCGATTGCGCCCTTTCTTGCGGGTTTAATGACCGGGTGCTCGCCTGCAAAGACTGTCATCATATCCTGACGGCTTACCCAGATTGCATCTTCGATTTCTTTCGGGTCGATGGTGATGTCGCGGCTGGTGGCCTGGCCATAGCAACCAAACATCAATGACATGGGAAAAGGCCAGGGCTGACTAGAGAGATAGCCCACTTCGGCCACAGAAACGCCGGTTTCTTCAAAGACCTCCCGCCGCACAGCAGCCTCGAGCGTTTCTCCGGGTTCGACAAATCCAGCCAAGAGCGAGTACATGCCTTCTGGCCAACCGGGAGAGCGCCCCATCAAAACATCATCGCCATGGGTGATCAGCATGATGACAACTGGATCGGTGCGCGGAAAATGCAGTGCCTTGCAGCTGGGGCATTTTCGCTGCCAGCCAGCTTGGCTGACCAGAGTTTTTTCACCGCAACGGGCACAAAACTGGTGCGATTGATGCCAAGAAAGCAGGGCCTTGGCGGTTGCGGCCAGCTCGGCCTCCAATGGGGAAAGCCGAGCCATAATGCGGCGCAGCTCTGCAAAGACATAGCCTGCGGGCAGATCTGGATGCTGCTGTTCGCTCAAATCTGCAAAACTGGCCAGGGCCATTTCATCCAGCGCATCCGGCTGCCAAGCGCCAAGATCACAGGCAAACCGCTCTGTGCCGTCTGGGGCCATGCCGAGATAAAGTGCGGTGGGGCGGTGTTCCTCTGCCAAAGGATGATTGGCGGCTACCCAGGCCAGCCCATCGGGTCCTCGATCAGGATCTGAGCGCTGGCTGAGCACCTTGCCGCGCCAGGTCATCAAAACGAGAGTCTCTGCGGCGTTCCAGGCTGCGTCCAAGGCCGCAGGGTCTTCTCTCAGCTGCGCCTTGCGGTCCAAACCACCACCGCCACCAAAGGTTACCTCTTCTGCACGTTTCATCCGCCGCTCCCTGCACTGCTTGTGGCGCCCATACCGAGATGCGTTCTGCGGTTTGACACATTTAGGCAAAGTGATGACCTCTCAGGGCGCGAAATACCAGAGTATCTCTGACATATTGCGCTGCTGGGGCTGTGAAACTGCTGCCTTGACTTTGGTTCGCTCTGGGCTAGCTCCTTGGCCACTTGGTTAATTTTTCTTAAAGGTGATGTATTTGGAGGCTTTGCAAATCCGTGAAACGCTGTTTCATAGGAGGGGCAGTTCCCAGAAAGGAAGCTGGTGAAGCAAGAGATCGGACCAGGCAGTGACAGCTGCGATTTAACTACAATGACACAGTTGACACCACCCAAGTCAAAGGCCACCGGTGTGTTGCGCATTCTTGCGACAACCGACTTGCATTGCCATCTGCTTAGCCGAGACTATTATGCTGACCGAGAAGACCCTGGTGTGGGTCTGTCGCGTTTGGCGAGCCTGATTGCCGGAGCCCGCAAGACTATCCATGCCCAGGGTGGAGCGACCCTGTTGCTGGATAATGGTGACGCGTTACAGGGGTCTCCGATTGGGGATACTGCGCTGAAAGCGGATCTAGAAGACCGCTCTGCTTGCCCGAAAGCTATTCACCCTTTGATGTCCGCCTTCGGCGCCTTGGAATACGATGCCTTGGGGCTCGGGAATCATGATTTCAACTTTGGCCTGCCGGTTCTCGAAGCGGTTTTGAAAGATGCACCCTGTTCAGCTCTTTGCTCCAATATGCATTCCGTTGCGCCTGATCTTGCGCTTCCCTTCGTCAAAACTGTGATTATCGAGCGGCACCTTGCGGCTTTGCCAGCGGCCCCAAGCCTGCGGGTTGGAATCCTATCGGTACTGCCACCGCAGACGATGATCTGGGACGCGCATCTGCTAGAGGGCAAAGTCCGGGTGCAGGACATGGTGCAGGCCGCTGCAGCAAGCGCGGCAGAGTTGCGAAAAGCGGGCTGCGATCTTGTCATTGCTCTGGCGCATACGGGCGTGGGTGGGGAACTTTCGGTACCCAACATGGAAAATGCCCTGCGTCCCATCGTGGCAACCGCTGGCATTGATGCGGTGATTGGTGGCCATACGCACCTTGTTTTGCCTGATCCTGAACATGCCTTTTCCAAACCCGTGGTTATGCCCGGTGCCCATGGCTCTCATCTGGGGCAAATCGATTTGCATCTGCGCTATGATGCTGAAGGTTGGCAGGTGGAGACCTGGCAGGCCAGTGCTTTGCCCATATCGCGCCGTGACGCCTGGGGGAAGTTGAACCCACTGGTGGAGGAAGACCGTGACCTTGTTCAGGTCTTGGCCGCGGCCGATGCGCAGACACAGGCACAGATGAAAGAACCCGTGGGCCATTGTTCAGAAGCCTTACATTCCTATTTTATCTTCTTTGGTCAGGACCGGGGGCTTGCCTTGACGGCCTGCGCGCAGATGGCGGCAATACGACCAATGCTTGCTGGGACGGCGGCGGGGGATCTGCCTTTGCTTTCTGCAGTGTCTTCCGGGAAGTTTGGCGGCCGGTCGGGACCGGAGAATTATACGGATATCGCCGCTGGTGATCTGTGTATGCGTAATGTCGCGGATCTGCAGGTTTTCCCCAATGCGATCTGGGGAGTAAAGGTCAATGGCGATCAGCTGCGGGACTGGCTGGAAATGTCCGCAGGGATGTTTAATCAAATCTTCTCAGAAAGCCGCAACCCAGAATTGGTCAATCTGGAGCGCGCTGGGCATAATTTTGATGTCATTTTTGGCCTGGACTATGAGATCGACGTCACTCAGCCGCCACGGTTCTCCTCTTCTGGGTTGCTGATTAACCCGGATGCCCATAGAATTAAAAACCTGCGTTGGAACGGTTCACCTGTTGCCAGCACCCAGCAATTCTCAGTCGCAACCAGCAGTTATCGAGTCAGCGGTGGCGGGAACTTTAAAATGGTGCAAGAGGCAGAGCAGTTGCACCTGCCGAGCGTTAAGATCCGCGATGCGATCTGCGATTATGTCTCTGGACGTTTGCCCGAGGATGCGCTTGAAAATGCCGCATATCCCTGGCGATTGGCGCCATTGCCAGGGAAGCGGGTAACGGTTTACACCGGGCCAGTCGCGCGTAACTACTTGGATGAGTTGCCCAAAGGTCAGGTCGAAGATCAAGGTGTGACGCCAAATGGTTTTCTAAAACTGCGACTAAGCCTGTGACACTTTGTGGTCAGCCTGCGTAGTCTGAAAAGCCATTGTAAAGGGCAGCAGAGCCGTTAGGCCTGCTCATTAGTTTCCTACCGCGCATGGCGCATCGCTCTTGTCATTGCGCAAAACTCTGCCTATATCGTGACTCGAGAGGTTGGCGCGGGCAGGCGCCTCGCCAACCTGGTCAGATCCGGAAGGAAGCAGCCACAACGAGCCCCGCTTGGGTCGATGTCCAACCTCTCACCTTATCCCCTGCTAAGTCATTGATGATAAATAAACCCCTTGCAACCAAGGCCTTATGCCCGTTTTGTTGTTACAACATTGGTTACAAACGGGGGGTGGCGATGACCGGGAAAATCAAAAATATGGTCAACCGGAAGGGTCGTTATTTTGCCCGACTGGTCGTTCCAAAGGATCTGCGCGGAATTGTTGGAAAAACGGAGTTACGGACTCCTCTTGGTGGGGATTTTAGGGCGGCCGTCAGACTCCTGCCTGGGGCTGTTGCCTAACTTCAGAATCGGATCGCAGTAGCAGAACGTCAGGCAAAGCCGCCGCGTGCCCAGGTGCGTTACCCCTTGGCACCTGATCAGATAGCGCATAGCCATTACGCACAACGCTTGGCCTTTGATGATCAGCTTAGAAACGATCTGCGCTATGCCAGTGTTGGAATTGATGATGTTCTGGTAAGTCGGTTGCGAATGGCGACTGCAGGTCGAGCAGATGATGATGAACTGTCCGCGCTTGTGGGCGCTCAAATCGAACGTTTTCGGCTAGCCGGAAATCTTGATGCTGAGGCAGGCAGCCAAGAGTGGCGTGCGATTGCACGTGCACTATGTAGTGCAGAGCTAGAGGCGCTGGCACGGGTCGCAGAGCGTGACGAAGGTGACTACAGTGGTCAGCCTACTGCAACTATCATTAAGGACGCTCAGCCGCTGGAGGATCTTTCTCAACCGGTGAGCGTGAAACAGCTTTGGAGCGACTATGTGGTCAGGCGCCAAAAGCTTGGCTACATGCGTGATGGCGGTCGGAGGCAGGTGCTCGCCGTGGACAGCCTGGTTTCGTTTTTACGCCATGATGACGCCGCCAAAATTTCCAAGAAGAATATGACTGAATGGTTAGACCATACGCTTACTCAAAAGCATCCTACGACAATCAGCAAAGTCTATCTGCCGACGATCCGAAGTCTGTTCAAGTGGGCGGTAGAAAAGGAGCTGATAAAGGAGAATCCAGCTTCTGATATCCGCTTGCCTACCCTCAAGAAAACCCAAACGCGCGAGCGCGGTTATACAGACAGGGAAGCGCTTAAGGTTCTTATGGCAACTCAGAGTTACAGGCCGAAAACGTCGCCCAAGGGCAAAACGCTGGAAGCTCCGAAAACAACTGCGGCGAAAGTGTGGATACCTTGGCTTTGCGCTTTTTCCGGCGCACGGGTGGCTGAAATCGCTCAATTGCGGCGTGAAGATTTCAGAGAAGAAGATGGTGCGCATGTTGTTCGAATTACGCCAGATGCAGGGGGAACCAAAACGAGTGGATGGCGTGATGTGCCATTGCACCCGCAGATCGTCTCGCTTGGCTTCCTCAGATACGTGGACACCATCCCGAATGGTCCGATATTCCATAATGCTACCAAGCCGACAGATTATCTGCATCATGCAAAAAAGATGGCCAACCGTGTTGGTGACTGGCTGCACGAAGAAAACCTTGTTCCGCCTGGTGTTCAGCCATCGCATGGTTGGAGACATCGATTTAAGACAGTAGGCAGAGAGCTGGAAATACAAGATCGTGTGTTAGACGCGATCCAAGGGCACGCCCCGCGAACCTCTGGCGGTGATTATGGAGATGTGACCCTGAAGACTAAGGTCGAAGCGATCAGTAAGATGCCAAAATTCGATTTGGAGTGAAATCGGCATCTTGATGGCGTGGAGGACGTTCGCAGGTGATTGAGACGTGTTATTGTTACAGAGTGTAAGATCCCATCTCCCGCTGCACATCCCCATGCTAGCCGTCGCTATATCAGAAGTATGCAGGATACTGCGTCACATCTGAGAGGCCTGAAATGACCAAAAAGCCACATGCGGACAAACCTTTAGCTCAATATATCGAACGCCGTGTTCTGGAACTGAAACCGAAGAAATCCCAAGGGCAAATTGCAAGCGAAGTAGGTTTTCCAAACCCCAACATGGTGACCATGATCAAAAATGGCACAAGCAAGTTGGCCCTGGATCGTGTGCCATCGATGGCTCGCGCCCTGGAATGCGATCCGGCATATCTTATGCGGTTGGCATTGGAGCAAGCCGTGGGAGATACTGCGGCGCAGGCCATTGAGGACATCTACGGCACGCCCATCACCGAAAATGAGTTGGTTTGGCTGGAAGAGATCCGCGATGCCTCACACAATAAGAACCCTCGCCTGACCACTAGGTCCCGCGCGGCGCTCAGGGCAATCTTTGGGGGATGAGCAGTATGGCCGAAACAGAACCACCCACAGAAAACGAACGTGCTTGGCTGCGCTTTCTGCGCGATGTGAGCAAAGGCACTGATCCAGCTCCAACATTGCGTCGTGTGCAACTCCTGCGGCGTCTCTGCGGTCTCAGGTGAGCCGATAGGCCTCGCGCTGGCGAGGAATGGCTCAAGGACCGCGCCTCGCCGGATCCCGATTGCGCCCTCAAAGGTTGCGCAAGGTTGACAAAGGTTTACATCGTGCACCCCCAAAACAAGAACCATGTAAACCTTTTGATCCCCAAAACGCCTAAAAATGGGCCAAAAAGTTTACACTAAGTTTACACTAAGTTTACGAATCCGAGCCTGAAAACAAAAAAATCGGTGGCTATGTAAACCTTTCGTCCCGTCGCACCCAATAAAACAAGGGTATTGAAAATATCCCGGTCCTTAGATTTGCGGTTTGGGTAACGCGCAGGCACCGCTTAGGGGCTAAGTAGGGTTGGCAATTTCCCTGAATAATTTGAGCGCATTGATAATACGGCGGCATAATCCATGATGGGGCTGACAGATCACAACCAATTCCGGATCGTCCAGCGGAGCCTATCTGTCCGTCCGCGATCCTCTCTCATCTCTGTCCGGGCCGCCCAGTCCTCCCAGTGCTTAGAAGCATGCCTCTTGGCCGCCTCATAGAGGCAATCACCAGATCAATCTGTATGGCCTGGAAGAGACTAAAGAACAGTTTGTGCCATCAGCACGTTGCCGACATCGAAGTATCCCACAACGGTCCCAAAGCTGCCGATCCCTTTGGGCGAGGTGGCAACCAGGGCCAGCGAAAAACTGCTGCCTATACCCAAGAGACACTAAGCATTAGCATCCGTCGAGTGGACATAGAGCCCGTTCTTATTGCAGCGATACATAGCAGACGTTATCAGTAGCATTTGAGACACAGATTGGACCCAGAAATGCCGTCGAAGCCGCGCGCCAGTAAGTATATCAGTCTTAACGTGCTGAACGATCTCGGCTCTCGGTCCGCTCGCCGGAGGTTTATTTGGACATTTGCAATCTTGGCCTTGGCAACAGCTCTTTGCTATTGGTCAGCATCCTTTCTGGACTCAGGCAACATGTGGGCCGGTTTTATTCGCTCGGTGTCTGCAAATCTATTCTCCGCAGCTCTAACCGTTTTGGTTGTTTATGGCGCATTTATATATTTTATACATGAGGATATCGAAAGACCGGAGATAGAGACGCTGCGACCTGGGGATATATCTGATGAAATAAAGGGCTTGCCTGAAGATACGGCGTTATATTTCTTTTGGGGGCGATCAGCGACTTACTTCCGGGCTGAAACGCTTCAAAGATTAAGTGATCATGCTCGAAAGGCTCGCAAAACTATAGATGTTACTATCTTGCTTCCCGATCCCCAGATTGAAAGATTGTCAGAAGCCTACGAAGGTATGGTTAGCATTCTTGGAGAGAATGATGGAAAAGACAAGCTCTTCAGGAGCGCAATTGCAACTTCTGCGGCATGTGCCTTAGCTGCCGCCAACAATAGAAATCTTAAAATCAAAGTCTGCTTGTCCAATTTCCTTCCATCCTTTCGAATCGATATGTCAGATCAGGGCGCGATCCTTACTGAAGACGACAAATCTCTATATGGGTTGAAGTTCTCGAGGCAGAGTCAATTCTTTGAAATGTTTCGAACAATGATGATCTGTGAGGTGGAGTTATCTCGGGAGGTCAATTTGAGCGCCTATCAGTGGCAAAAGCATCGCGCGGGCGATGAGGATATTCCTGTCGAGGCGTTACTCAGCTTTGGCTTTCCAGAAGACAGAGTAAGGCAGTATCGCGAGGACATATTTTCCATAATCAAGCCTAAGGACCATCGCTACAAATGAATGTCGACAAAGGTCAAATCCCCAGCTTTCGCGTTCATCCGCTTGGCTTTTACTATCTGGTTTTGTCCTCTGGCGAGGTTACCCGTCGCCTTCATGTTTATGGAGGGAATGCAGGCTTCTCCGCGGAGAATACGTGGCACACTCATGAGTTCGATTTGCACTCCAGCATTCTCGTTGGGTCCATCGAGAACCATATTGCTGAGTTCATTTCTGGTAGTGAAGGAAACTTGACAGAGTTCTCGGTGGACTATGCGGATGGTAAATCGATACTAAATGAGACGGGGAGGCTTGGGACGATATCGGAATTGGCAAGCTTCATCAGCATTGACGGACAAGACTATTTCATCAAAGCGGGCACGATACATCGCGCCAAGAATATCGAGAGCCCGTGCGTGACCCACGTATCAATGAGGCATCAAGGGTGCAAAATATTCAGTTATGGCGTTGAAGAAGCGCCCTTCGTGAGGCGGCAAGTGAATGCGACAGAAGCTACGGAGTTATTGGAAATACTCTCTCAAAATAATCTACTTTCTTCCACGTAGGCGACCGACGGTTATGTAGAAGCATCTTTCTGGCTGGAAGGGACACTCTGCTCTGGTGAACGTGGCCGTCAAAACTATGTCCGCACCCGGCGGTTTGATAACGGCCATGGGTGCAAGAGGCAGCGAATGACGGCTTTCCGCCAAGGTTATCGTGCGGATAATTTAACGCTCTGTTGTGTCAATTTTGGGCTGAAAGTTACAGCTCCTGAGTGGTGAATACCTTCTTCATACTGGAGAAACTCCCTCAAGCTCGCCGTCAGCTACAACGCCTCCGCCGCGTCAAGTCGTCAAGGCAATTACACCCTGCCCACAGTCCTGCGAAAACTAAAGGGGGATCGGATAGGAATTAACATCACTACTTAGCCATATAGTCACATCAATATGTAGCTATATGAACCCCATGAAGCACAGGGGCAGGACCGCGCGCCAACTGTCCCAGTCACCACAGAAGGACCTGAAAAGCACAACGCTAACGGCAGGGAATGGCCCTACATTGCAGTAGACGTCATTGGTCATTCCAATAGGGAGCACGAAGTCCTAGAAAATGCCCATGGGTGCGATGGGGATGTATGCTGGCGCCACCGTATTACGGCATTTGGAACCTCCCATTGTGCATGCCGCACTCATCATTGCCCCTGCATCAGAACAGTATCTGCTGAACCTCGCTGCGTTGCGGCCCTGCCAATGCTTGGTTGAGGCTATCAAATAGCCGTTGAGAGAGCCAGAGTTGCGCGTTACACCTCTGGCTGCTCCAAACAACCTTCAAAACAACACTGGAAGCGGCCAGAGCCCCCCATCCGGCCTGGCGCTGCGCGCTGATGAGAGCAGGTTTCACCTGGATGTTCAGTGCCGCGGCAACTGCTTTTGGTAAATTTCTGCATCTGAGGTCATGGGCGCTATAATGCTCGATAGAACAATAAATTTTCAGGAATCGTTCACATGAAAGATTGGGCCACCACCAGCCGGAACTTCGGGGGACCACCGCCATACAGGCGCATGCGCCATGAACTTCGCGCCAAGCTACTAGATTACGCATTCACCCACTTCATCACCCTAGCATCTAACTATCAGTCGCTGAGCTATCCGCGCATGCGCGCTTTGCTTAAAGAGTGGGATGCGCGCGTGAATCGTGAAATTAATGGCCCCAAGTGGGCCAAGCGGCCGGACGAACGGCTGGTCTGGTTCGCATTCCCGGAAAAGATAGACGTGAACCCCCACTGGCATGTGATCACCGAAGTGGACCCCTGTATCACCTCTTCCATTCGTGCCGAACGGACGCGTCGATTACCCGAGATCGGGCACACTCACTGGCAGAGTTTGGTTCCACAGGGATCTTTTGACTGCCAGAGCGTTGAATCTCCGGGAGTTATCGAGTATATCACTAAAGTGAGCGCCGAGGAGACGCACTTCGAGAAATTCGTCGTGTTCCGGGAATTCATTAACATCTAGGTGACCGCCAGAGGCCTGTCTGCAACGCTACAGGTGATCAGCAACTTCCTACAGATTTCTCCTGCACGGCTTCAATCTGGCCGTAATGGCTTTCTATGGCCAAAAGGAAACATCATCGACCACCCCCGCATAACAATAGATCAATTACAAGACTTGGTTGAGCGCCGACAGTAGGGAGGTGCTCCTCGGACTGAGAGAGGCCGAAGGCTGAGCGAGGGAGAAGGCTGAACTGATGTTGCCTGCCTGCTTCTGGTTTGGCAGATCAGCCGAGAAAATCCGATCCAGAAGAATGGGCGCGATGTTAAGCTTGAGATTGATCTCTGTGGTCACCTTCTGTTTGCGCGTTCGGATCCCGGATATGCCGTTCGGGGGCACTAATTCGGCACGCGCGGCGGCCGACATTTAGACCAATTTCTTTCAGCTCTTCGTTCATACGTGGCCGCCCATAAATTCGATGCTAGTCTTAAAAGTATCTGAAAATCTACGAATCTTGGTCATTTGTGTATCCTATTTCCAAGGTTGGATACATCTCAGCCGGTGCGCGAACCGTCTCTCGTGGAGGGCAGATTTCATCTTCACTCTAAGCAAGACGAACCCGGTTTCGCCTTTTTGCGCTCAACTAAGGTTGCAATCCTAGGGCGAAAGTATCTTACTGGTAGTTGATAGGCTAATTTATTTCACGAAACGAAACGAAACGAACGAATTGCAAGCGGCGGACCAACATCCATTGTCAAAACATCCGAGCAAACGGCAGGCTGACGCCACGCCACACGCTGCCTCTCTAATCGAAGGGATGCGAGATTTCGGATACACCCTCGAAACAGCGATGGCAGACATCATCGATAACTCCATAACAGCGGGCGCTTCGAGAGTGGAAATAGTCGCGGAAACTATTGGTGAGGACCCGTGGATCGCGATCATCGATAACGGAAAAGGCATGGACGAAGCGGAATTGGTGGAGGCCATGCGCCCCGGTTCGAGAAATCCGCTAGACGAAAGAGCAGGGCATGATCTCGGTCGGTTCGGTCTCGGATTGAAGAGCGCCAGCTTCTCGCAGTGTCGGCAGTTGACCGTAATTTCTCGGTGCGACGGGCGCATATCTGCGGCAACATGGGATCTCGATAAAGTTGCCAAGACCAATGTCTGGAAAGTCGATTTCGAAGATGATCTTACTGATATGCCCTCAACAGACCGGCTGGCTGAAACAGGCACAATCGTGCTGTGGCGGAAGCTTGACCGCCTTTCGACAGGTTATATCAATGACGCCAATAAAAGGGCTGCAGAAATCAATAAGGCGCTCTCCGCGGCGGAGCGCCACTTAAGGCTTTGCTTTCACCGTTACATGGAAGGCTTTCGACCGAGGCTCAGCCTGCTGTTGAATGGGCGGAAGTTGCAGCCCATTGATCCGTTCGCTTCTCAACACAAGGCTACGCAGCCTGACCCTGTTGAAGTTCTTCCTCTGGCCAAGGGAAATGTGGAAACACAATGCTACACACTCCCGCACCACAAGATGGTTTCCAAGTCAGAGTGGGACGATCTTGGCGGGCCTGAAGGACACTTGCGCACGCAAGGATTTTACATCTATCGAGAGAAACGGCTGATAATCGCAGGCAGTTGGCTCGGGCTTGCGCGGCAGACCGAACTCACCAAGCTGTCGCGAGTGCGGGTGGACATCCCGAACACCATGGACGCCGACTGGAAGATCGACGTTCGCAAGGCAAATGCGCAGATGCCGCCTGTCGTGAGAGACCGGCTTCGCAAGATTGTGGAACGACTACAGGGAACCTCGAAACGCACCTACAAACGCCGCGGCCAGAAGCTGGTCGACGAAACGAAGTTGCCTTTCTGGACCCGGAACCTGAAGGATGGAAAGATCTTTTATCGCCCGAATTCCGATCATCCGGCAATCTCCGGTTTTGCCGATAGCCTGCCAGAAGAATTTCGCCATGGCTTCAGGACCTGTCTGAAGCTCGTTGGAGCCGGCCTGCCGATGGAATCTCTGCACGCGGACATGCTCGGTGGCGCCGAGGACGTGCATGCGGACGAAGCAGATTTTGCATCGCTTGCTGTTGGCGCGGAAACGGCGATCAGAACACTGCTGGGCATGGGGATGACAGCCTCGGACGCTGTGTCCAGCCTATGCTCGAACGAACCACTGCGTAGTCACAAGGAAGATGTGCGCAGGTTGACTGAAGGCATTTTAGAGGGAGAGCAACAGTGAACGCCCAATTCGAGCAGCTCGATGGCCTAGTGTCCCAATCGCTCGCTTTCGAGAGAAAAAGCGGAGAAGATCTGAGAGCACTTATCAATACGCTTAACGGTGCCATGGGGCTTGGTGTGGATCCGGATGGCCAGGAGCAGCTGGCCCGAACGATCGAGGAGCGTTTCGGCATCACCATGGGGCTCGGCGCCATGGTGGACGATGATGATTTCAGGCCGTGGCTGTCCGATGCCAAGGCCTCGATCGACCCGTTCTACTGGAGCCGGTATCGGAAATTGATGCTGAAAAACGGCCTTCCTCAGGACGTGGTCACGGCCACCGATACGGTAACCGACGAGATTTTGGGGCGGCTCGGCAATCCGGGTCTTCAAGAGGAATGGGATCGACGCGGCATGGTCGTCGGTCACGTTCAAAGCGGAAAGACTGGTAATTACACAGGTTTGATCTGCAAGGCTGCTGACGCCGGGTATCGCCTGATCGTCGTGATTGCAGGTATCCACAACAACCTACGAAACCAAACCCAGGAGCGGATCGACGAAGGGTTCATCGGCCGGGATACCGGTCGACTTGCCATGCAGGGCAAGAAAAAAGGAAGCAAGGCCATCGGTGTAGGGTTGTTCGACGACCGCCGAACTCCGGTTAGTCTGACCAATACGCTGACTGACTTCCGCAAGACGACGGCAACCGGCAATACGAGCGAAATCGACTCATACAAGGTGCCGGTTGTTCTGGTCATCAAGAAGAACCATTCGACATTGAAGAACCTTCTCGACTGGCTGCGAGAGAACAGCGCCAAGGGCGATGCCCAAATGATCAGTCAGCCTATGTTGTTGATCGATGATGAAGCCGACAACGCGTCGATCAACACGAAGTATTCGAAGGACGAGATCACGAAGATCAATGGTCAGATTCGAGATCTTCTCGGAATGTTCCATCGCAGCTGCTACGTTGGCTATACGGCTACCCCATTCGCAAACATTTTCGTCGATCCGGATTCCTACGACGAAGCGAAAAAAGAAGACCTCTTTCCAAAGCATTTCATTATGGGCCTCG
This sequence comes from uncultured Roseobacter sp., assembly GCA_913054455.1. Lineage (GTDB taxonomy): Bacteria > Pseudomonadota > Alphaproteobacteria > Rhodobacterales > Rhodobacteraceae > Pseudophaeobacter. Next base: position 10,643 of record CAJXIL010000014.1, on the reverse strand, counting down.
ATGCTCCGACGAACTATTTCGGGCCCACGAAAATTTTCGTGGACGGACTGCCTGACGAAGGCGGGCCAACCTGGTTGAGATATATATCGGATAATGAAGACATACTTCCTATCAAGCACAAAATCGATCAGAGTGTGGACGAGCTGCCCGCGAGTCTCCAAACCGCTCTGCGCGCTTTTCTTGTTGCCCGGACCATCCGAAATCTTCGCGGTCAGAAGGAATCACACTGTTCCATGCTGGTGAACGCCAGTCGTTTCACGGATGTCCAAGGCAAGATCAGAAATCGCCTTCACGAAAAGCTTGATGCAATTCTGGATTCCCTGCGTGTCAATGCTTCGCGTGGAACCGAGGGTTTGGCCGATCCCGAGATCCGAGCGCTGAATGCCGTTTGGCTGAGGGAGTATTCCGATGCCGAGTTCGACTGGGAACAGATTCAGAAGGCAATGCTTGAGGCCATTGCCGCCGCGAAAGTAGTTGAGGTCAACAGCCGCGCCAACGGGCTCGACTATTCCGAAGATGGAAGTATAGGACAAACTCTGATCGCCGTCGGAGGCTTCTCTCTTTCGCGGGGGCTGACTCTCGAGGGCCTAACGGTTACATGGTTCCTTCGGAATACCATGATGTATGATACCCTGATGCAAATGGGACGTTGGTTCGGTTATCGGGGGGGATATGAGGACCTGTGCCGCATCTGGATGCCAGCCGAAGCGATCGACTGGTATGCCCATATCGCCGAAGCCAGTGACGAACTGCATCAGGAACTGAAAAAGATGCAGAAGGCCAAAGCAACTCCGGCCGACTTTGGTCTCGCTGTTCGAAGCCATCCCGCTTCACTTCTCGTGACGGCCCGGAACAAGATGGGCTCCGGCCAGAAGCATGTAATGATTGGACTGTCGAACGCATGGGTCGAAACTTCGAAAATCAGTGCTCGCCCTCATGACATCGAAGCGAATGAGGCTACGGCGGTCCGCTTTCTCGATCGAATTCGATCTTCAGGTTTTGGTCAGGATAGCGCCCAGCAGAAAAGTGGTGGCTACCTACTCGAAGATATCGACGTCGAGGCAATCGACGAATTCCTCCTCGGCTGGCGAAATCATGACCAAGGTTTCCTCACCCAGCCCGGGCCAATCCGCAGCTACATCCGGGATCGGAAGGACAATGAGCTGAAGGACTGGGATGTTCTCATCACAAGTGTGAAGAGCGAAGTCCACGACCACCCAATCGGGGCCTGGAAAGTCGGCCCCCAAATGCGGCGCATCGGATACGCTGACCTGTCGGATCAGGTCCTTTCGATGAGCGGAAAACGGGCTCGTATTGCGTCCCGGGGGATCGAGAAGATAGGCGTCGACCCCGAGAAGGCGTCGGAGGCCGAGGAACGTTACAGAAATCTCGAGAAGAAGTCCGCTGACGAACGCGTTTCATACCCCGACAGGATCTACCGCGCGGTGCGGGACAAACCGCTTTTCGTTCTTCATGTCGTTCAAGTTCGCCAGCCAGAAAAGAATGAAGACACACGCAGACCACACCTCGACCGCATTCCGGACCGCCCCGTAATCGGCTGGTCGATCAGCTTTCCCGAATCCGCGCGTCCTGACGAGCGCGTGGAGTATGTGATCAACACCGTGAAATTCCGTGAGATCTACGGTGGCGATGACGAACTCGACGAAGGAACGCTCGAAGATGACTATTGAGGGACCATGGGAGGGCATCGACCCTGGGACGGCGCGCCGTGTCGATCGCGGCGGGCGCCATGACTTCTTCTGGGCTCGCATGCCGGATCGCTCACCTGCACTGATCCTTCAGCTTTCTGAAGGTGCCGAGGAAATTCTACCGCTACCCAAACTCCGCAATGTCGGGGTGTTCTATCGTTTCGTGGACGGTCGTAAATGCTACTGCATCACGCTCTCCGATCGCGCAAACATCGATTTATTCGAGACGCTTTGCCGAGACGTCGTGATCGCTGCAGAGGCCGCAGTAGACCACAAGGCCGCGCTGCAGAGAGCTGTTCGCAGGACGACCCGCTGGCACCACCTGCTAAGGGGAGGTGGTCTGCGCGGCCTGTCGCTGGAGGAGCAACGTGGCCTCGTTGGAGAGCTGGCGTTGCTGCGTGAACTGGTAGCGATGATAGGGGCAGGCTCGGCTGTGGAAGCGTGGAGAGGACCCGAGGAGAGCGCGAAGGACTTCGAGCTTCCCGGAGTTTACTTCGAATGCAAAGCTAGGCGCAGCGCAGCTCACCCAAAGATCCGTATTTCGTCCGAAGCACAATTGATGGACATTGATGACGCACGCCTTTTTCTTAGAGTTCAGGATGTCGACACGGCCCTCCAAGGGGAAGGGTTGAACCTCTCCGGGCATGTCGCTTTGACATCTCGGTTATTCGAGGATGACATCGCCGCCCAAGACATCTGGGACCAGCGCCTTCTGGAAACTGGTTATGACCCAGAAGAAGTGGAGGCACAAAGGACATGGCATCTCGGTGCGATTCGCGTGTTCGAGGTTCTCGAGGGCTTCCCGCGGATTACGCCGCCGCTGCCTCAAGGAGTGGAAGAGCTTGGCTATACGATCCGCCTCGACGCCTGCCTTGGCTTCGAGAGAACGACGGAATTGCAAGAATTATTGGGGGAAGAAATCTGTCGTGTCTGATCTTGAAGAATTCAATCAGAGCTTGATCGCTGACATCCGGGGGGATGCAGATGCATTGGGACTATATACTCAGGAAGCCTTTTTCGAGAGGGTTGGGGAAATTCTAACCGAGGCTGGCGAGCTGGATCAAGCAGACTACGCGCATTTCGAAGGCTTGGGCAAGAGAAGGGTCGCGCTCGAGGTCACGGGGTCGGGCGGCGACCCCAGGGATGCGGACGGAGTGCTCTCCCTGATCCTCTGTGATTTCGATGGTTCCCCTGAAGTTCGGACGACTAGCGGTGCCCAGCTGAAGGCACAATTCAAAAAAATGGTAGAATTCCTGCGACACGCACGGACAGAGGATTTCGTTGTCGAGCTGGAGGAAACCAGCCACGGCGCGCAGCTTGCGGACTTGATACAAACGCGCTGGAAAATAATCGAAAAGATCAAACTGATCTTTGTCACGAATTCGGACAACAGGGCACGTGTCGATGCAATGCCGGCCGGAGAGATGGGCGAGAAACCGGTTACCTACAATGTCTGGGACTTGAAACGGCTGAAAGCATATGTCGAACAGGGCCAGGCGCGAGCCGACATGACAGTCCGTTTTGCGGAAGATTTTGGCGGTGGTGTTCCTGTCTTGAAAGCTTCTGGCGCAGATACTGCGTTCGAAAGCTACATAGCGGTTATCCCGGGCTCCCAACTTGCCGAAATTTATGACCGCTGGGGCGCGCGCCTGCTGGAATCCAACGTGCGTTCATTCCTGCAGGCCAAGGGAAATGTAAATAAAGGAATTCGCAAGACCATTATGGAGGAGCCTCACATGTTCCTCGCCTATAACAACGGCCTTGCAGCAACCGCCGAAAGCGTTGAAATCGAGCATACTACGGGCGGCATTGTAATCACGAGTGCTGAAAACCTTCAGATTGTCAACGGAGGTCAGACGACAGCTTCGATCCACGCCAATCGGAAGAAGGCGGGGGAGGGGCTCAAAGACATTTTTGTTCAGATGAAGCTAAACGTGGTCCCGTCGCTAATGGCCGACTCTGTGGTGCCTCGAATTTCTGAATTTGCCAACAGCCAGAACAAGGTTGCCGCGGCGGACTTCTTTGCAAATCACCCCTTTCATATCCGGATCGAAGAACTTTCAAGAAAGATCCTCGCACCAGCAGGCAATGCCGGTTATCGTGAAACAAAATGGTTCTATGAGCGCGCGCGCGGGCAATTTGCTGACGAACGCAGCCGCAAGACAGAAGCAGAGCGCAAGAAGTGGGATGCCGAATTTCCGAAGCCGCAGTTCTTCACGAAGACCGACCTCGCGAAATACGAGAACTCTTGGGCCGGTTGTCCTGACATCGTCTCGAAGGGGGCACAGAAGAACTTTGCGGAGTTTGCAAAGACTATCGAAAAGATATGGGGGCGCAGCGGCGCGAAGATAAACGAAGCTTGGTATCGCCATCTAGTGTCGAAGGCGATCATTTTCCGGCGCCTAGAGAAACTCGTTTCGGCCGCGGAATGGTATGAGGGCGGATACCGGGCAAACATCGTAACATATGCGATTGCGAAGGTAGCCCATGATGCAGCAGGGGTGGACAAGGTCGTGGACCTGTCGCGGATATGGCGTGCGCAGGCTGTTCCCGATAGCCTTGAACATGCGCTGCTTGTTGCTGCGGCTGAAGCTCAGGATATTATTACCCACCCGCCTGACGGTGTGCGGAACATGTCGGAATGGGCAAAGAAACAGGCATGCTGGAAGACCTTTTCTGAGCGGAAGCTGGATTACGGTGACGCGTTCAGCGACGTGCTTGCGGAACCCGAAGAGGCACGATCCGAAGAGGCCGACATCATCGAAGACGAGAACCTTACCAAGAGTGTGGAAGCACAGACAAAGGTGTTTGAGCTCGGAGCTTCTTTTTGGGAGGAAGTAAAGGATTGGGGGCGAGCGAAACGGCTCCTTTCGCCGTCCGAATACGGCGTTCTCGATGTCTGCTCGAAGATTCCAGCGCGTATGCCGACGGAACGTCAGACGTCGTCCGCGTTAGAGATCCTCACGCGGATGGAAGGTGAAGGGTTTGAGGGCAAAGGGGCGGTAGTGGAATAATGTCAGCTGATGAGGCGGCGCACAGCTTTTGCAATCTGGTAGGCCAGATAGGGCGGAACGGCGTTACCTACCTGATGATACTGTTTGGTTCGAGGGCCGCAGAACAAATAGTTGTCCGGGAAGGTCTGAAGTCTTGCTGCCTCCCGAACCGTCAATGATCGGCATTGGGCAGGGTCCGGGTGGATGAAGTAATGCCCGTCCTTCGATATGTGACTGGTCACGGTTGATGAGGGGCGCGTCGCAACCTGCGTTCGGAAGCGGTCAGCAAAAACACCTGTTCCTCTGTTTCGATGGTTCGGTTGCAGGAAGCCAGGGAATTCGCTGAGTTTCGGTGCACGATTATGAACCCGGGAATAGGCGGCAGAGAAAAGATATCGCCCTAGGTCTTGTGGAATATGCCCGCGGGTTTCATGCTGTAGTGTCACGTCAAGAGCGTCGTCAAAAAACCAATCTCTGAGATGCGTGGGTAGGAGCTTCTCGTTCGCTTTCTTGTCAGAGACGCGATTTTTGGCTAGGGATTTCGTGTTTTTGATGTTCCGGGCAACCTCGCGGACTTCGAAGTTGATTTCCTGAGAGCAGGCAATCCTTTCAGCCTGCTCGCGGACAGCGCGGTGCCATCCCGCTGTCGAGTCCTGACGGCTCAACCCGCTGCGAAGCTCCGAAAGACCGGAGATGGCCTCAGCGACGGATACTGGAGCTTTGGGGTTGCCCAGAAGTGGGTCGACGAAATCAGGGATCGAAATATCATTGCGGATGCCAACCACTATCACTCGGTGTCGGGCTTGGGGGACGCCATGCTGCTCAGCGCGGATGAGAAAGTCCCGTCCGTCGGCCCGAGATCCGTCCGTAGGCGGCGTGGTGGCCAATGGCAGCAACCGATAGCCATGTTCTCCGGCAGCTTCGAGATCGTCGAGAACGCGACTAAATATCCCCCCCCCGTCGACCTTGGAAGACAGCATACCTTTGACATTCTCCATGACAAAAGCTGCCGGCTCGAGCCGGTCAAGAATCCGGACATATTCACGATAGAGGTAATGCCGATTGTCATCTTCCGGCACATATCCTTCTTTGCCGGAGTTCCGAGAACGCCCCGCGAGCGAATAGGCTTGGCATGGAGGGCCACCAATCAGGATCGTGTCGCCGTGGTTTGCCTCGCGAACATTGTCCAGCTCGATGGCGAGTTCATCGAAAACGCCTTCTTGGCCGAGCACGCATCGTCTTACTTCCGACATGGCGCGCTGCCATTGCGCCGGATGAGAAACGGTCCAGTCGGGTAGAGCACGACCCGCGTTCAAAGCTTCGTGGTATGATGCCGGGAGAGAGGGGAAGCTGCGCAGGAATGACCGAAGGCGCAAGGTCTGAACCGCGTGATCATCCATTTCCACGGACATGTGGATGCTCATATTATTTCCAGGTTCACGCCCGGCACGTGAAAACCCTTCTCCGAGCCCTCCCGGACCAGCAAAAAGATCAATGATGGAAAACTTCTTCGACAAGGCGCAGCTCCGATTATGAGCCGTTTTACCAGGTTTGGCTCGGGAGAGTAGGTAGAAAACGCAGAATGACCGCCTATTTTACCAGCATGTCGGATATCGTCGTCAAGAAAACGGGTTCGCGCGTTATGTCAGGCACCCGAGGGCGAACACGAAACCGGAACTGCTCCCATGAGAGGCTTCTTTTACAAGTTAGCTTTGTCCAAGTTTTGGTTTGACCGGTTAGCATATTCTTGAGGTGCTAGGCCAGCGAGGCTTGGGTGCGGACAGTGGTGGTTGAAGTCGTCGCAGAATTTTGAGAATCTGATATGAAATTTGAGAGTAGCGTTTTTGTAGTGGAAGCCAATTCAAATATTATCTGTTGTATTGCCCATTTTCAGGTCGGTTACACGGTTACAAAACCACATGTAACCTGTTGTTTTTAAATGTGTTGGGTCGATGTCCAACCTCTCACCTTCTCCCCTTCCAGCCGGTTGAAAATGCACAATACTCATAGTTTTCATGAGTATGTGCTACAAGATCTGCTACAAAGCCTGCTACAAAACAAAGCTTCGGGGTGGGTATGAAATACGTGCAGCACATACGTGGGAAGTGGCGCGTCAGGATCAAGGTTCCCGATGAACTGGTTCCGATTATTGGCAAGACTGAGCTGGCCGAAACCAATTTGCCGCCTGATCCTCGGTCGCGGGAACGACTCGCGATCGGGATCATCAACCGCTTTCTTGTGCAGATCGACGAGGCACGTGAGCGCTTGGAGGCGCAAAGAAACGCGCCGGAACTTACACTCTCTGTCGCCGCAAAGGCACATTATGCGAACACCCTTGCGGGGGATGATGCGAAGCGGGCAGCCATGCCGACGCGAGAAGCGATGGGTGTGGAGCGAGAGCGGATCCTGAAGAGATTCGAGAGTGGTGAAATCGGCAGCAGCCAAGGTCCGTTCACAATGATCAATGCGTCGACCGACTACGAATTGATGCTGGGGGCGCGAGACTTCTATAGCAAGAACCGCGTTAGACGCCTTGCCGTACTCCGCACCAGCTTCGCCTCTGGTGAGACACGGTGGATTGAGCCTGCTGTTCGTCAATACATCGCTGAGAATAAATTGGATCTGGCGCCTGGTTCGCCCGGCTGGCACGATCTTGCCAAGGCTCTGTTGCGCGCAGAGATCGAGGCGTTGGAACACACTTTGAAGCGGGACCAAGGCGACTATTCTGGTCAACCTCAAGACCCGTTGCTCATTGCTCCGGACCCCGAGCCCGAATTTACTCCCAGAAGGCCCATGGCGGCCAATGGAATAGGTCTGTCAAATGCCCTGAGTGCATTTCACAAAGAACGAACAGCTGGCGGAAGCACGCTAGCGCCGAAGACGATGGATGAGCACAGGAACGCTGTGCGGATGTTTTCCGAATTTATGAGTGGCGAAGTCGCGGTTCGCTCGATCACTAGGAAAAACGTTATTGACTACAAAGGAGCCCTCCTGGAGGCGCCGAACCGATACACTATGCGTTTCCCTGGACTGACGCTGCCTCAGGCCATCAGGGCCAATGCAAAACTCGCTGAACCGTATGCGACGCTCGCCCCCAAAACCATCAACATGAAGTGGCTGTCGCACCTGTCGACCGTCCTGCAGTAGGCCGCGAATAACGGCCACATCGAAACCAACCCTGCCCAAGGTATCCGTGTCGATACGGGCAGCAAGGTCCACCAGGAAGCGTCCTACCTGCCGTTCACCAAGGACGAGTTGCAGAAGATCTTCGGGGACCCGATATTCGCGGATCCAGCGTCATACGGAATGAACCAGTGGGCGCTACTGGTGATGCTCTACACCGGAGTCCGAAATTCGTCCGAAATGGCTCGAATGCAATTGGCCAACATTTACGAAGAGCAGGGTATTCCGGTATTCTTCCTGGCTGATGCCTCGAAGAACCAGCGCAGCAAACGCTTGGTGCCGATCCACAATGACCTTATTCGATTTGGTCTACTCGATTATGTGAAACGGTTGCGCGCATCTGGGCAAACCTTACTGTTTCCTGAGTGGGCAAAACGGCCGGACAAGGTCAATGATTGGTTTAATAACACCTTCCTAGTCAAGCTCGGTATCAAGAGTAAACACAAAGTGTTCTACTGCTTCAGGCATACCCTAGCGACGGAACTGGCCAAGGCGGGGGTTCCGCGCGAATTATCAAAGATGATCTCTGGGCATGCCCCACAAGAAGTCGCGTCGGTCTACATCCATGCATCTCCAATCATCTTGATGTCAGATGCCCTGAACAAGGTGAAGTTCGGCCTGCCAGTTTCCAGATTGAAGGAATAAAACTCGGCGATTACACACAGCGAAGACGTTGATATAGTTCCACGCTGCTCAAAGTGGTTTCAATCTGGCGCGATGATCGATTTCCCGCCGTTCCAACGGGACTTTGTGCTTTGGGCGGATGGACACAGTTTTGACGAAGGGCGTTTCTTCTCGCCGCACATCCCCATACTGGCCGTCTCTATAACAGATGTATGCAGAATGCTGCGTCACATCTGAGAGGCCTGAAATGACCAAAAAGCCACATGCAGATAAGCCTTTAGCGCTATATATCGAACGCCGTATTCTGGAACTGAAACCGAAGAGATCCCAAGGGCAAATTGCAAACGAGGTAGGTTTCCCAAACCCCAACATGGTGACCATGATCAAAAATGGCACAAGCAAGTTGGCACTGGACCGTGTGCCTTCGATGGCGCGCGCCCTCAAATGTGATCCGGCCTACCTGATGCGGCTGTCATTGGAGCAGGCCGTGGGCGATACTGCGGCTCAGGCTATCGTTGAAATCTACGGCACTCCAATAACCGTGAACGAGTTGGGTTGGCTGGAAGAAATCCGAGATGCATCACACAATACGGACCCTCGCCTGACCAAAAGGCCCCGCGCAGCGCTCCGGACGATCTTTGGGAAATAACGCTATGGATAATGTCGAGAACCTGACACCAAACGAGCGCGCCTGGCTGCGTTTCCTGCGCGACATGAGCAAAGAAACGGACCCTGCCCCAACGCTGCGCCGTGTGCAGCTCCTGCGGCGTATCTGCGCCCTCAAAGATTCAAAGGTAGCCTTGTGATCTCAATGATGCCTACCTTGACTGAAACCGGGAGACACAGAAATGACTGACATCCAGTTCGGCCGACTTACCGATCTACCACTGCGCGAAGCGTGGAAACACGAGGCCCATGATTTCACACCTTGGTTGGCAGAAAACATAGACCATTTGTCAGAGGTCATCGGAGTGCCCCTGGAGCTCACAGGCACCGAAGTTGCTGTGGAGAGTTTTTCTGCCGATATCCTGGCAAGAAACCCCGAAGACGACACCGTTGTGCTCATAGAAAACCAGCTAGAAATCACGGACCACACGCATCTCGGCCAAATCTTGACCTACTTGGCAGGGCTCAATGCTCAGACCGTGGTGTGGATCGCTCCCGAATTTCGGCAACCGCACCGCACTTCAATTCGGTGGCTGAATGAACACACTGCAGACGGGTTCTCATTCTTCGCAGTGAAGGCACGGGTCGTCCGCATTGGCGACAGCCCCTACGCGCCGATTTTTGAGGTTGTTGAAAAGCCTGATGATTGGGAACGTGCTCTGACGCAAAAAAAGCGTGAAGCAGCTACCAGTGGGGATGCGAACACTGAAACACGCATCGCTTTCTGGACACATTACGCCAACCGACACCCAAAAGCTGCACAAGATGGCATCAAACCGCGCAAAGCCTGGAATAGCTATTTTTCAATGGCTGGCAGCAGCATCCTGATCTCGGTGTGGGTGGGGGAGAAAACTGCCGGAATTTACGTCCGCGGCAACTGGGGCGAAGACAAGTTCTCTGCCCGAGACATCCTTGGCGAAAAGGCTACCACCATTGCCGAAAGCCTGGAGGCCCAATTCACACCTGACAATAGCAAAGGTCACTTAATGTGGGAGCGCTTACCTGTCTCTTACCTCGACGAAAACAACTGGGACGCGATTACCGACTGGATGGAAGAACGCCGGTTGGCCTACGTAGCCGCCATCAAAGACGCATTAGACCTGAATGAGTGACCACAAGTCCCCCCAGAATGGCTGGTTGCGCATGAGGACGAGCATGTGTTGGATATATTCGCGAATAATGGCAGCAGAACGCTGCGGGGAATGGCCCGATGATTGCACCTCGCCGGATCCCGATCACGCCCAATAAAGGTTACGCTGGGTTGACAAAGGTTTACATCGGCCGCCCTGAAACGAGATCTATGTAAACCTTTTGGTGCCCAAAAGGACCAAAAACGGACCCAAAGGTTTACACTAAGTTTAGGCTTTGTTGCACAAATCGGTTGGGGGATTCACTGCATGAATCCAGCATGATAGCTGGAAGTTATGAGCAGTTGGCATCCCAGAAAATACAAGACCACGAACTGGTC
>CAJXIL010000013.1 GCA_913054455.1 uncultured Roseobacter sp. | reverse complement strand
AGGTGAGCCCATAGGCCATGGTCTCAACCAGATCGGCCATCACCTGGCCCACCCCAGTTAGTGTCACGGTGCCGACGATGACGCCGGCGGTGGCGGTGGCCAGTGCAATCCCGATCATGTTGCGCGAGCCATCAATCAAGCCGCTCCACAGGTCATGGCAGCCCTCAACAAAGGTCGACATCATGTTGCTTTGGTTGCGGAAAAAGGCCTTGATAGGTTTCTGAGTCAACAGGATCACAAAGAGCAGCGCCGTGGCCCAGAAGGCCGAAAGACCTGGGGATTTCTGCTCGATCATCAGGAAATAGACCAGCACCACAATGGGCAGTAAGTAGTGCAGACCCGCCTTGTAGATCTTAGCAATATCGGGCAGCTCCACCTCTTTGGCATTGGGATCATCGGGTTCCAGATCTGGAATACCGGCTGCCAAGGCAACCAGTGCCACATAGATGGCAAAGACCACGCCAAACATCAGCACTCCGGCAAAGCTGGGCACCCATCGATAGGCCGCTTCCACCGGGAACTGGCTGCCATAGCATAGGCCGGCAAAGACAGCAAAGAAGCTGGCCATACCCAGGATAGTGCGCGCCATATGGACTTCGCGGTTACCCAGGGTGGGCATATTCCGCTTCACCGCCTCAAGATGCACGATATAGACCAGCGCGATGTAGGAAATTGCCGCGGGCAGGAAAGCATGGGTGATCACCTCAACGTAAGAGATGCCCACATATTCCACCATCAAGAAGGCCGCAGCCCCCATGACGGGTGGCATGATCTGGCCATTGACCGAGGAAGCCACTTCAACCGAACCGGCCTGTTCCGAAGAGAACCCGACGCGTTTCATCAGCGGGATCGTAAAGGTGCCAGTGGTAACAACATTGGCGATTGAGGAACCAGAAATAAGACCGGTTGCAGCAGAGCCCACAACGGCTGCTTTGGCCGGGCCGCCGCGCAGGTGACCCAAGGCACCAAAGGCCATCTTGATAAAGTAGTTCCCAGCGCCTGCCTTATCAAGAAGGGCCCCGAAGAGTACAAAAAGAAAGACAAATTTGGTCGACACACCTAGAGCGATGCCAAAGACCCCTTCGGAGGTGATCCACATATGGCTCATAGCTTTTTTCAGGCTGGCGCCCTTCCAGCGAATGACTTCGGGCACCCATTCAGAGGAGCCAAAAAACACATAGGCCAGGAAGATCGTGGCGATGATCGCCATCGCTGGCCCAAGCGCGCGGCGCGCGGCCTCGAACAGGATCAGCAGACCCGCGAGCGCGTAGAATTTATCGATGTCGTCTGCCAAACCGCCACTGTCGACGATTTTTTGGTAGTTCAAAAACCCATAGATGGAGACAAAGACACCAGCACCTGCCAGCGCCCAATCCTGGACTGGGACAAAATCGCTCTCTGGCGTATCCCATTGACGAAGATAGGAAAGAACGAACCAACCACCGACGACAAGCCCAAGGATAAGCGCGGCGATCTGCAAAGAGGTGCTCCAACCACCCAAGAGATATTGCCCGAGAATTGCAAAGGCGCTGTAAGACAGGACGAGAATGGCACCGAACATGCCTAAGGTGCTGGCAAGGCGCTCGATCTTGCTGGCGACGCCTTTCCCGTTGAGGAAGGTCGGGGTGACCAAGGCCAGCGCGACCACTGCCCCAATTCCAACAGCCACATTCATGGAGATATCCGGCGAAACCGTGACCATCACTGCGACGGTAAAGGCGCCAAGTCCAAGCACTGTTCCAAGGTGACCAAGTGCAAAGGAAATCAGATTGCGACTTTCACGGCCCATCGCGGGATAGGCCATAAACCCAAGCATCAATGCGAAGGCAAGATGGATCAGGCGCGAGTTATTGTTGACGGCTCCCGGAAGCAAATAGTTTGCCAGAGGCGAAGCCAGTATGACTTGAAAAACGGACCAGCTTACAGCGATGACAGCAAGGGACAGTCCCACAGCTCCAACCGGGTTGCGCGCACCCGCATCAGAGGAGGCAACCAGATCCTGCAGTTCATCTTCGCTAAGCGGTCGATTTCCCTGAACATCGGATGTCATGGATAATCTCCCATACAGACCAAGGCTGTCGTGTTGGGAAAAGCCCCCTAATCGGCGCCTCGTCTGATTTTATTGGTTTTGGGGGGCACCCCCTCGTAAATGGAAAGGGGCACGAAACCGCGCCCCTTCCTAATCCGTTGGATCTATTATTCAATCCAACCCTGTTCACGGTAGTATTTCGCCGCGCCGTCATGCAATGGTGCAGAGAGGCCATCGGCAATCATCTCTTCGGCCTTCAGATTTGCAAAGGCAGGGTGCAGTTTCCGGAAAGCGTCAAAGTTTTCAAACACAGATTTCACAACCGCATAGACCGCTTCCTCTGGAACATCGGTAGAGGAGACGAAGGTTGCACCAACACCAAAGGTCTGGGTATCCGCATCTGAACCACGGTACATGCCGCCGGGGATAGTCGCAGTCCGGTAAAAGGCATTGTCGTCAACCAGTTTGGTGACGGCATCGCCATCCACAGTGACCAATACGGAATCACAGGCAGTGGTTGCTTCCTGGATGGAACCCGATGGGTGACCAACGGTGTAAACCATGGCATCAATTTGGTTGTCACACAGGGCTGCGGACTGCTCGGCGGCCTTCAGCTCGGTAGCCAGAGCGAAGTCTTCCATGCCCCAGCCTTTGGCGCCCATCAGAACTTCCATGGTGCCACGCTGGCCGGACCCTGGGTTGCCGATGTTGACGCGCTTGCCTTTCAGGTCGTCAAAGGTGGTGATACCCGCGTCGGCACGTGCCACAACGGTGAAGGGCTCTGGGTGCACAGAGAATACCGCGCGCAGACCTTCATAAGCGCCCTTTTCAGAGAACTTTGAGGTGCCGTGATAGGCATGATGCTGCCAGTCAGACTGCGCAACGCCAAACTGCAGTTCGCCTTCGCGAATGGTGTTGATGTTGTAGACAGAGCCACCTGTGGATTCCACGGCACATTTAAAACCGTGCTCTTTGCGGCTCTTGTTAACCAGACGGCAGATCGCGCCACCGGTTGGATAGTAAACACCGGTCACACCGCCGGTCCCGATGGTGATATATTCCTGAGCCTGAGCAGCTGGAGCCATAAAGGCAGCAGCAACAAAGGCGCCAACGGTAAGTTTCGTATGTTTCATGTTTAGATCTCTCCCAGGATATTTTTCATGAAATTTCGACGCCCTACGTTGGGGCGACGACGACTACACACACTCTTGTCCCTCACAGGCCTGACGACCATTGTGACGAAAGAGGGGTGATCTGATCGCACGCTCTAAGCTAGCCCGCTGGGGGCCAAGCCTGTCAACTGCTTCAAAACCAAGCTAAGTGAATGAAACGGTGCTTTTCGCGCATGTGACAAAAGCCCGTCATTTTTCCCCATGCCCTCCCCCTCAAGAGTCGCAGCACTGTGGCAGAGTGTCGCACCGAAAGGCAAGAGCGATCTCAACCAGATCCTTCGCTGTGGCACGATTTTTCAACACTTGAGCAAAACTGACAAAAACCGTTCTGATCACAAATGTATTAATGACACGAAGTTCAGAACTGTTTAGTTATTATCCAAATATTTTGAACAACCTTAGGGCGATTCTCATGATCCTCCAGAAGGAAAAATGAAGTGATCTTACTTAGCGACCTAGTAGCGAACAATCCTAAGGTGCAAGACTTTTGGTCCCTGGAAAGATGTGTATCAGAGACGGCGCGTCGTATTCCACAAAACCCTGACAGTGTTGACGCGTCTATGCACTTTGATGTGGAGCCCGAATACCGTTCAACTCCGCGAAAATGGCAAATAATCCTCACGGCTGCCTACGAACGAGGCCTTCGCGCCCGTAACCTCAGCCAATAACATCCTGTGTTTTCCACAGAAACGACCTGAATGCGTAACTGACTGGCCAAGGATCAGCTATAATCCGGTCCCCGAGCAAAGCCTGTTTTGTCTCGCCATAACCCTCATAACTCCGCTATTCATCTGTCATAATGTTATGATCAGACCCATCTCATCTCGCCTTCCAACCTGTACACCCTTTCAGGACTAAAAAGAGGAAGTGCACCCTATCGGAGATACCCTATGAAAGTTGACGGCACGCCCTATAGATCCCTCTGGTGGAACGCGGAATCCGAAGCGTTGCAGATTATTGATCAGCGCTGGCTACCCCATGAATTCCGCGTAGAGCAGCTGGACAGTCTGGAGGATTTCGCGCGCGCTATTAAGGACATGCATGTGCGCGGTGCCCCCCTGATCGGAGCCACCGCTGCCTATGGCATGGCCCTAGCCATGCGATTGGATCCCAGTGACGCGGCCTTGCAACAATCCTGGGATGACCTCAACAAAACGCGCCCCACGGCAATCAACCTCAGGTGGGCGTTGAACCGCTGTCGTGACTTGCTCTCAGCTTTGCCTTTGGATCAACGGCAAGCGGCGGCGCTCTCGCTCGCCCACGAGATCGCCGAGGAAGATGTGGAGATCAACCGGCGCATCGGTCAACACGGATTGAAGGTGATCCAAGAGATCGCGGCAAAAAAAACGGACGGCAGCCCCGTGCGCCTGTTGACCCATTGCAATGCCGGTTGGATTGCGACAGTGGACTGGGGCACCGCCACCAGCCCGATGTACCACGCCCATGATGTGGGTATTCCGCTGCATATCTGGGTGGATGAGACCCGTCCACGCAATCAGGGGGCGCTCACCGCTTGGGAGCTCGGGAGCCATGGCATCCCCCATAGCTATATCACTGACAATGCGGGTGGCCATCTGATGCAACATGGACTGGTTGATATGGTGATCGTCGGAACCGATCGCACCACCCGCCAGGGGGATGTCTGCAACAAGATCGGCACCTACCTCAAAGCCCTGGCCGCAAGAGACAACGATATCCCCTTCTATGTCGCCCTACCCTCTCCGACAATCGACTGGAGCGTCACTGATAGTGTCGCAGAAATCCCAATTGAAGATCGCGCTGCCGAAGAAGTGAGCCATATTCAAGGCCGAACGGCCGAAGGTGCCATATCTTCACTGCAAGTGACACCAAATGGAGCGGAAGTCGCCAACCCGGCTTTTGATGTCACCCCCAACCACCTGGTGACAGGTTTGATCACCGAACGCGGCATTTGCGCAGCATCAGAGGCTGGCTTGGCTGCTCTGTTCCCAGAAATGGCCGCAACAGCGGTTGCAAATGGATCCTGATCTGATGCAAAGCCCCTTTTCAGACAGGGCTGAAACCCGGCAAGCCATCATTGATGCCTGCTTGGCCATGCAGGCCGCGGGCGTCAATCAGGGTGTTTCAGGCAATATTTCTATGCGGACCAAGACTGGCATGCTGATCACCCCGTCCGGTATCGACTATGAAAAAATGCGTCCCGATATGTTGGTTCTAATTCCGCTCGACGGATCCCCAATGGCCGAGGGACAGATGAAACCCTCGTCAGAGTGGCAATTTCACCGAGATATCTTATTGGCAAAGCCCGGTGAAATGGCCGTTGTCCACGCCCATCCGGTCTACTGTACGGCCTTGGCAATGAACCATCAGCCTATCCCAGCCTGTCACTATATGGTGGCGGCCTTTGGTGGCGATGACGTTCCCGTGGCCGATTATGCGCTCTTTGGCACCCAGGATCTGTCCAACGTTGTGGTCCGGGCGCTTGAACACAGATCTGCCTGCCTTATGGCCAACCACGGCGCCGTGGTAACCGGTGACACATTGGCACGCGCCCTGTGGCGTATGATCGAGCTTGAGACCCTGGCTAAGGGCTATGTCACCGCGCTCAGCATTGGAACACCAAAAATCCTAAATGCTAAGCAGATGAATGAAGCGAAAAAAGCCTTTTCAGATTATGGCCTTAAGACGCGTTAGGTAGGTTGGGCTCGCGCTCTGGGTAAAAGACGCATCCACCCAGGCAAAACGAAGCGTAGCGATGCAAAACCCTGCACCGCTACGATATCGGGTTCGAAGCGGCGCAGTCTTTTCTGCGCGACAGCGCCGCCCCGAATGTCTGAGAGTTGCTGCGATCACGAACAGCCGCTGGTACTGCCGCAGGTGTTGCACTTCATGCAGGTCCCGTTACGAACCAGAGTGTAATTGCCACATTCACCGCAGGCTTCACCCTCATAGCCCTGCATTTTTGCCTTGGTCCGCGCGTCCATTCCGGTAGCAGGCGCTATGGATGTTTCTGGCACCAAAGATTGCAGATCAGAAACCGGGTCCCGAGCAGTTCCATCCCCCAGCAGGCCAGTTTCAGCTGTCTGCCCGCCCTGAAGCACGACTAGATCCTGTGGCAAACGCTTGCGCAGATAGCCGGTGGACGAGATCTGTTTCAGAACCTCCAGCGAACGGGTCGCCGCGCTTTCGCTGATCTCGGACAGGTTGGAAACCCCTTCTTCCTCGCCACGACCGATGTCGTCAAAGGCTGGGCCTTGCGGCTTCACATGGGCCAGATCGGTGCGATCCAGATAGCTTACCGCCAGTTCGCGGAACACATAGTCCAGAACCGAGGTGGCATTCTTGATCGAGTCATTGCCCTGCACCATGCCCGCGGGTTCGAATTTGGTGAAGGTGAAGGCATCAACAAATTCTTCCAGCGGCACGCCGTATTGCAGACCGACTGAGACCGCGATGGCAAAGTTGTTCATCATCGCCCGGAAACCGGCACCTTCTTTGTGCATGTCGATGAAGATCTCACCCAGTGTGCCGCTCTCATATTCGCCGGTCCGCAGATAGACCTTGTGACCGCCGACAACCGCCTTCTGGGTGTAGCCTTTGCGGCGATGAGGCATCTTGGTTCGGTGGGATTTCAGCACTTCCTTGACGACGATCTTCTCAACAATTTTCTCTGCGAGAACAACGGCTTTCTCTTGGACATTGCCAGTTTCCAACACCTCGGCGGCCTCGTCATCATCCTCTACCAGGGCTGCTGCCAACGGCTGGCTCAACTTAGAGCCATCGCGGTACAGCGCATTGGCCTTGACGCCCAAGGACCAGCTAAGCTCATAGGCCTTTTGGCACTCTTCGATCTCGGCATCATTTGGCATATTGATGGTTTTGGAAATGGCGCCAGAGATAAAGCTCTGGGCGGCGGCCATCATGCGAATATGGCTTTCTACGCCGAGATAGCGCTTGCCCTTTTTTCCGCAGGGGTTGGCGCAGTCGAAGATCTGATAGTGCTCTTCTTTCAGATGGGGCGCCCCTTCCAGGGTCATGGTGCCACAAACATGATCGTTGGCCGCGTCAATATCACCCTTGGAAAAACCGAGGTGGCGCAACAGATCGAAGGTGGGATCGTTCAGCTTTTTCGCGGGGATACCCAGCACTCCGGTGCAGAAATCCTCACCCAAGGTCCATTGGTTGAACACAAAGCGAATATCAAAAGCGGACTCCAAGGCACTGTCAATCTTGGACAATTCACTTGGGCCAAAGCCGTGACCAGTCAGCGAGGTATGGTTGATACCCGGCGCATTGCCAAGGGTGGCATGACCCACCGCATAAGAGACAATCTCTTCGATCTGCGACGAGCTATAGCCCAGCCCTTCGAGCGCTGCGGGGACCGAGCGGTTGATGATCTTGAAATAGCCACCCCCGGCCAGTTTCTTGAACTTCACCAGAGCAAAGTCTGGTTCGATGCCAGTGGTGTCACAATCCATCACCAGGCCGATGGTACCGGTAGGTGCGATCACTGTGGTCTGCGCATTGCGGTAGCCATGCTTTTCGCCCAGCTCTAATGCCTCATCCCAGGCCCCCATAGCGAGATCCGCCAGCCGCGCATCCGGGCAACCCGCAATATCCAGCGGCACTGGCGGAACCGACAGGCCCTCATAGCCGGTGGCCTTCCCCATCGCTGCGGTGCGGTGGTTGCGAATGACTTTCAGCATGGCATCGGCGTTTTTGGCATAGCCCGCAAAAGCCCCAAGCTCAGAGGCCATCTCGGCAGAGGTGGCATAGGCAACGCCGGTCATCAGCGCAGTGAGCGAGCCACAAAGCGCCCGTCCTTCTTCGCTGTCATAGCCGTAGCCCATATTCATCAGCAACCCGCCGATATTGGCATAGCCAAGACCCAGGGTGCGGAAATCATAGGAGCGCTGCGCGATCTCCTTGGAGGGGAATTGCGCCATGGTGACCGAAATTTCCAGTGTCACGGTCCACAGGCGGCAGGCATGCATGTAGTCCTCAGCCTGGAACTTGCCATCCTTATAGAATGTCAGCAGGTTCAATGAGGCCAGGTTGCAGGCGGTATCATCCAGGAACATATATTCAGAACAAGGGTTTGATCCACGGATCTCACCGTCATTGGGGCAGGTATGCCATTCATTCACGGTGTCATGGAACTGAATGCCAGGATCGGCGCAGGCCCAGGCGGCGTGGCCCACCTTCTCCCACAGATCCCGCGCCTTGACGGTTTTGGCAACCTTGCCATCGGTCCGATTGATCAGCTGCCAGTCGGCATCCTTTTTCACCGCATGCAGGAAGGCATTGGTGACCCGGATCGAGTTGTTCGAGTTCTGCCCCGAAACAGAGCTATAGGCCTCGGAATCCCAATCGGTGTCATAGGTAGGGAATTCAATGCTGTCATAGCCCTGTTTGGCGTAGTCCAACACCCGTTTGACGTAGGTCTCAGGGATAGCAACCTTTTTGGCCTCGCGGACAGCCTTTTTCAGCGCTGGGTTGACCTGAGGTTCATAGGCACCGGCTGCAGCGCCATCCCAGGACCGGATCGCCTCAAAGATACCATTCAGCATCTTTTCGTGCATTTTTGAGCCCGCAACAATGGCGGCAACCTTCTGCTCCTCGATGACCTTCCATTGGATAAAGTCTTCGATATCAGGATGATCCGCATCAACGATAACCATCTTGGCCGCACGGCGGGTTGTCCCGCCTGATTTGATCGCGCCAGCAGCCCGGTCACCGATCTTTAGGAAACCCATCAGACCAGAGGATTTGCCGCCACCGGACAGAGCTTCGCCCTCGCCGCGCAGGTGGCTAAAATTGGTACCCGTGCCAGAGCCATATTTGAACAGGCGCGCCTCGCGCACCCAAAGGTCCATAATGCCTCCATCGTTTACCAGATCATCGGCCACAGATTGGATAAAACAGGCATGGGGCTGCGGATGCTCGTATGAGCTGGTGGATTTGGTCAGCTTGCCGGTTTTGTAATCAACATAATGGTGACCCTGGGCAGGACCATCAATACCATAGGCCCAGTGCAAACCGGTGTTGAACCACTGCGGGCTGTTGGGAGCGGCACGCTGGGTCGCGAGCATGTGGCGCATCTCGTCGAAATAGGCGCGGGCATCGTCTTCATTGGAGAAGTAGCCGCCTTTCCAGCCCCAATAGGTCCAAGCACCGGCCAAACGATCGAACACCTGCTTTGAAGAGGTTTCGCCGCCCGTGGGAACATTCTTACCCGCAGGCACCGAGCGCCACAAAAATTCTGGCACCCCCTCTTCTTTGACCTTCTTCAGGCTCTCAGGAACCCCGGCCTTGCGAAAATACTTCTGAGCAATCACATCGCTGGCGACCTGGCTCCAGCTGGAAGGCACCTCAATGTTTTCCTGACGGAACACGATAGTTCCATCGGGGTTTCGGATTTCCGACGTTGCCGAAATGAAATCCAGATTGGAATAGGCGTCCTGCCCTACGGTGGTGAATTTACGCTCGATCTTCATGCTCTGCCCCTTAGGAGATAACTATCTCGTTGCCTTCATTTGCGCTACACTTGGTGCAGCTCCCTGCCATTTTGAAAGCACGAGAAAACCGGCACGTCTCTTTGGTGGACATGCAATTCGAGTGACCTTCGCCGGTCGTTTTCATGGATGTAACTTGTGTTTTCGTCTTGTCACAAAGCTGCAATATCAAACTAGATATTGTGGCCCCGCTCCAGGCTTCCACAATTTGGCGTATTCAGCCCAAGAGGGTCAACGGATATTTTACCAATTTTGAACCATCTTTTCTGTTGACGAATTTCCGAAGGACTCGGGGTTCACGGATCTAAGTGATTCACCCACATGACACCCGATTTTGACCGCATGAGTTACCAAAAGGCCAAGGCGGAAAATTCGGGTAACAGCAAAGACTTGCCCAACCAAGTTAAAAGCCAACCTAGAGGACGGCCCTCAAGCGCTGAAAAAACAGGCGAGGCTTCTCTTCCAACAAAATGACGTTACGCGGATTTTGTGAACCAGTGTTGCCAAATTATTGAGGCTAAAAATTTGGCAGTAATTTGAGACGCTTTGGCGTCACTTCCTTAAGGAAGTCTTAACGTGAGATGCAGCGCAATCTCAATCCGGCACTTTGAAAAACCGGAGTGATTCTGCGGTTCTTGCGAAGAGGTACAGCGCGCATCCCCGCACAGCGCAGAAAAGATGCCGAGGCCGACCCGCAGATTGCATGGACTAGAGGTTCAAGGCCGTTTCCCAGAGAGCGCGACAGCCAGCACCAGTTTGAAAGGGAATCCCTGCAAACAGAACCTTGGGCGCAGCTTGCGCCAAACACCCACCTCAAGCTCTGCCAAAGTGAACGCAGAAAGAGCCACATATCGTGCTTCGAGTGGTTATGTTTTCGTCTCATATTTTGGATAATTTGTCCCTCTGGCGGGAGGCCAGGAAACCTGGCCTCTCGCGAGAGATCAAGGAAACGAAAGGGTTTTCCTTGAAAGTGGTCGGGGCGGCGAGATTCGAACTCACGACCCCCTGTACCCAAAACAGGTGCGCTACCAGACTGCGCCACGCCCCGAACCGTGCGCTGTTCCTAACGCCAGTGAATTGATTTGAAAACCCCTAACAGGGCCAAATTGGTGCAGTTTTTGAAAAAACTTTGTGGCGCATCTCGGACCCAATCGAAATCCCGTATCGTGCGGCCAAACCGCCGTTAATTTCGAGTACTGCAAAGACGTTATCCCCACCCGGAAGCGGCGTCAGATCCCCTGGAATCGCATCCGCCTGGATCGCAATGACCTTGCCAGTTTGATCAAGGAAAATAATATCGAGGGGAATGAGCGTATTCTTCATCCAAAAGGCCGCCCGTTGCGGTTTTGGATAGACAAAAAGCATGCCAGCGCCACGCGCCATGCTTTCACGAAACATCAGCCCCTGGGCGCGTTCCGCTTCGTCGTCTGCGATTTCTACAGTAAAGGAGGTTTGCCCCCATCCACCGCGCAAATCAACTCGATCAGATCGACAGTCAGCAGCGAAGGCCGGGAAAGAAAGACCCAGGCCAAGAACGAAGGCCAAGGTCGGCGCGGCGAGAGAGGGTCTCGGCCGCATCATAAGATCAGCTGTCCTGATCGTTATCAAGCAAGGCGGCTTCCCAGGCTTGAACTTCGGCGGCCATTTGACCGCGCTTTCCATCAATCACCCGCAGGGCCAGGGCCTCACCAGGCTGAAGGTCCGCCAAACCAGATTGGCGCAGAACTTCAACATGCAGGAAAACATCTTCACTACGGCCAAAGATATTGGCAAAGCCAAATCCCTTACCCTTGTTGAACCACTTTACTCGTGCTGGCACCAAAGGTTTGGATTGCAGGTCCGTAAGATCAAAATCAGCAAAATCGCTGAGAACCGGAGTTTCCTCCCGCTCTGGTGGGTGGATTGCCAGGACTTCAACCGCCTGCACACCTCTATCGGTGCGATGGGTCACGATTTCGATGCGCGTTCCATCCGCGACCGAACTTTGTCCAAAGTTACGGAGTACATTCACGTGCAACAAAATATCAGGGCCGCCCAAATCGGACACAACAAAACCAAATCCCTTGGTGGGATCAAACCATTTAACAAGGCCTTGGATTTGCTGCAGGCTGCTCAGATCTTCTGCCACTTATCTAATCCACTGCGTCTTTTTCATTTTCGTAATGACGTGATGCGCGATTTCACTGCCGGATTTCAAGCAAAAAACCCTCCCATTTGTTAGGAAAGTACTATTTTCCTCGCAAAGTGCTTAAGGATTGAGGCGCAAAACCGACCATTTGTCCTGTTTTTCGCCCCGTACCCAACTAAAACGGTCGTGTAAGCGAAATGCACCGTCCGCCCAGAACTCAATTTCGACAGGTGTGATACGATATCCACCCCAAAATGGCGGCCTGGGGGGATTCGGTCCCTTGGTGGCTGTGACCTTTGCCACCTCTGCCATCAGACTGGCGCGACTGTCGAGCGGCTGAGACTGTTTTGATGCCCAGGCACCAAGACGGCTTTTGAGAGACCGCGAGGCATAATACTCATCCGCCTGAGGCCCCTCCTCACGGCTGATGGTGCCGCGCACGCGGATTTGCCGCCGCAGGGATTTCCAGTGCATTACAAAGGAGGCCTTCCCGGCCTGCTCCAACTCCTGTGCCTTGGTGCTTTCATAATTAGTATAAAAGACAAAAGCGTCATCCTCGATCTCTTTGAGCAGGACCATGCGCGAATTGGGCAGCCCATCGGAGTCAACTGTAGCCAGCGCAATGGCATTGGGATCGTTGATTTCTGTTTTCTCCGCCTCAGCCAGCCAAGCGCGGGCAATTTCAAAGGGGTCGTCGCCCGCAAAGAGTCCTGAACGTTCACTCATCGGAGCCTCCTGTCTGATTTCACCGGCACAGTACCAGCGCCTTTCAGAACGGCAAGGGGTGTGCCAAACACTTACACGAACAATCAAGGTCGCCCCTTGAAGCACAGGCTCCGGCATATTAAACGTCTTTAACTTCACGGATCACAGGCGGAGAACCTGAATGTCTAATCAACTGATGACCGGCAAGCGCGGTCTGATCATGGGCCTGGCCAATGACAAATCGATTGCCTGGGGAATCGCTAAGGCCTGTGCCGATGCCGGTGCCGAACTGGCGTTTTCCTTTCAGGGCGATGCCCTGAAGAAACGCGTCGTTCCATTGGCCGAGCAATTGGGGAGCGATATCGTGCTGCCCTGCGATGTCTCTGATGAGGCCTCCATGGATGCGCTGTTTGCTGCATTGGAAGAAAAATGGGGCAAACTGGACTTTGTTGTTCATGCCATTGGCTTTTCTGACAAGAATGAGCTGCGCGGACGCTATGTCGACACCAGCCGCAACAATTTCCAGATGACCATGGATATCTCGGTCTATTCCTTTACCGCCATTGCCAAGCGGGCAGAAAAGATGATGTCCGAAGGCGGCTCAATGCTGACCCTCACCTATTATGGTGCCGAGCAAGTCATGCCACATTATAATGTCATGGGCGTCGCCAAGGCAGCACTTGAAGCTTCAGTGAAATATCTGGCAGAGGATCTGGGCAAAGACGGCATTCGCGTCAACGCGATTTCGGCCGGTCCGATCAAAACTCTCGCCGCCTCGGGGATTGGCGATTTCCGCTATATCATGAAGTGGAACGAATATAACTCGCCGCTGCGGCGCAATGTGACCACCGACGATGTGGGCAAATCCGCGCTCTATTTGCTGTCGGACCTTAGCTCTGGCGTCACCGGCGAGAACCTGCACGTGGATGCGGGCTATCATGTTGTCGGCATGAAGGCCGTCGACGCCCCCGATATCGCCAAATAGCGACCCCATGTGCTGAAGTAGAATTCAGCAAGAGTAATCAGGCCTCCACCTTATCTCTCAAGGCAAAGGTGGGGTTCCCCTCAAAACCAGACGCGACCACCGCCGGAGCCATAAAGATGACAGACCGACTGCCGCATGAAAAAGGCTTTCATATCAGCTGGGATCAAATCCATCGCGACAGCCGGGCTCTGGCCTGGCGTCTGGATGGCAAGGGACCTAACGATGGGGCCTGGCGCGCCGTAGTCGCTATCACTCGGGGCGGCATGGCACCAGCAATGATTGTCAGCCGCGAATTGGACATCCGTACAGTGGATACCATCTCCGTGAAATCCTATCACTCTGGTGGCGGCGCCCAGGATCAACAACGCGACGCCGAAGTTCTCAAGAGCCCAGACGCTGATCTGATGGGCGATGGCGAAGGCATTTTGATCATCGACGACCTTGTCGACTCAGGCAAAACGCTGGAACTCGTGCGGGAGATGTACCCCAAGGCCCATTGTGCCACCGTCTATGCCAAACCCAAGGGTGAACCCATGGTCGACACCTTCATCACCGGCGTCAGCCAAGATACCTGGATCTTTTTCCCTTGGGATATGGCCCTGCAATATGTCGAACCCTATCGCGGCACCGACTGACCAGCACTCTAGAGTCTTGAAACAGGTTTGAAACGCGCCCCCATGGGGCGTGTTTTCTGTTTTGGCATTCTGCCCATTGGGTTTTGCTTGAGACAGGGCGATTGCCTTCGGGTCCACAAGCCCCTACCAATTCGCAATCAGTTAAATTCCGTGAACAGGAGCGGGCATGAGCAAGTCACGCACAGAGGCAACCTTTCTTTCCCCAATCGTCGAATCACGCCGCTGGGTCGAAGGGGTTTCGTTCGCCGAAGATCTCCCCCTGCTGAATGTAAGCCAGGCCGCCCCCGCAGATCCCCCCCCATTGGGCCTGCGCCAAGCTCTGGCAGAGGCGGCGCTCAATCAGGATGACGCCCATCTTTATGGCTCTGTTCTGGGGCGTGACGGGCTTCGCTCGGCGCTCTCAGGTCAGATGTCCGGCCATTATGCCGCAGAAATCTCGCCGGATCAGGTCGGTATCACTTCGGGCTGCAACCAGGCCTTTGCCGCCACGATTGCTGCGCTTTGCGGCGAAGGTGATGAGGTCATCATTCCGGTGCCCTGGTACTTCAACCACAAAATGTGGCTAGATCTCAGCGGGGTCAAAGCCTGCCCATTGCAGGTTGGTGAAGATATGCTTCCCGATCTAGAGGCCGCCAAGGCGCTGATCTCACCAAGGACCAAGGCCATTGTTCTGGTCACGCCGAACAATCCAACTGGCGTTGAATATCCAGCAGGCCTACTGCGCGCCTATTTTGATCTGGCAAAAGCCAAGGGGCTCACCCTGATTGTGGACGAGACCTACCGGGATTTTGACAGTCGCTCCGGCCCGCCGCATGACCTGTTTCAAGATCCAGAATGGAGCCAGACCCTGATCCACCTCTATTCGTTTTCCAAGGCCTATCGGTTGACGGGCCACCGGGTTGGAGCCATTGCCGCTGCGCCGCAACGGCTGTTCGAAATGGAGAAATTTCTGGACACTGTTACGATTTGCCCCTCGCAACTTGGCCAGATTGGGGCCGAATGGGGGATTCACAATCTTCAAAACTGGCTGGCCGGGGAGCGGGACGAAATCTTGGCACGCAAACAGGCCATCATCGATGGGTTCTCCAAGTTGGCGGCCAAAGGCTGGCGGCTGCTTGGCTGCGGTGCCTATTTCGCCTATGTCGAACATCCCTTTGAGCAAACGGCCGAAGAGATCGCCAAACAGTTGGTCAACGATGCCTCTGTTTTGATGTTGCCGGGCACCATGTTTATGCCCGAAGGCAGCAAGATCGCAGAGCGACAGTTCCGCATTGCCTTTGCCAATGTCGATGCGGAGGGGATCGCAGAGCTGTTTTCCAGGTTGAGCAGTTTCAATCCGTAAAACCAGTGCAGCGAGACTAACACCCCAAAATATTGAGATGTTTGCACAACGCCGTCCCTCAGAATCCCTCTAAAGCGGAGCAATCAAGGCACTGAGAGACCGCAGGATCTTGCTCCCTTTGGGGTGGCAGCGTATGCAAGGTACGAATTCATTTCAGGCGGCCGTCGCAGAGTAGGAAACTCGTGACGCCTCTGTGAACCGAAAACAACGAGGACAGCATGGCCACAGGCATTAAAAAACTATCCAATACCTTTGTTTGGATCCTTATGGGCTTGCTGATTGTGGGCCTTGCCGGCTTTGGCGCCGTGAACTTCAGCAGCTCGATGTCTGCCGTCGCCCTGGTTGGTGAGGAAGAAGTCACCGTTGACGAATACCTGCGCGAAATGCAGCGTGAACAACGGGCATTGCAGGCCCAGGGTGGTCAAGCCCTGAGCCTCTCCCAGATGGCGGCCTTTGGCCTGGATCAAGCGGTTCTGGGGCGGCTTATCTCGATTGCCGCCATTGATAACGAAGTCAATAATCTGGGTATTTCCGTTGGGGATGACACCCTGCGTCAGGAATTGGCAGAAATCCCAGCCTTTCAGGATCCCAGCGGCAGGTTCGACCGGCAGACCTATAGCTTTGCCCTGCAGAATGCCAACCTGAACGAAAGCGATTTTGAAGCCGATCTGCGCCGTGAATCTGCGCGTACTTTGGTCCAGGGCGCCATCGTGGTGGGGGCCAAGATGCCTGACACCCTGACCAAAACCCTGACCAGCTATATCGGTGCCCGCCGCAGCTTCTCCTATGTGCCTTTTAGCCCAGATCAGATCTCTTTGATCCAGGTGGTGCCGGAGGACGCTGTGCTCATGGAGTTTTATGAGGCAAATGCCGATGACTTCACTCTGCCTGAGACCAAACGCATCACCTATGCGCGCCTCAGCCCTGATATGATCCTGGACACTGTCGAAGTAGACGAAGAAGCCCTGCGCGCGCTCTATTCAGACCGCAGCGAACAATATCAAGTTGACGAGCGCCGCCTGGTTGAGCGCCTGGTCTTTGCAGACGAAACCAGCGCCGCTGATGCCAAGGCGCAGCTTGATGTGGCTGGCACCACTTTTGAGGCCCTAGTCGAGGCCCGCGGCCTTGCGCTTCAGGACATTGACCTAGGTGATGTGACACAGTCCTTCCTTGGCGATGCTGCTGAGGCTGTGTTTGCAGCTGAGGTAGGCGCAATTGTTGGCCCTCTGCCCTCGGATCTTGGCCCTGCCCTCTATCGGGTCAATGGTCGGCTTGAGGCCCGCCACACCACATTTGAGCAAGCTGAGCCAGAGCTCCGTGAAGAGCTGGCAGCAGATCGCGCCCGCCGCCTGATCGAACTTCAGGCCGAAGAAATCAACGACCTACTGGCCGGTGGCGCAACACTGGAAGATCTGGCCAATGAGAGCGATATGGAAGTTGCCAGCCTTGGCTGGAATGGTGAGACCGGCGAAGGCATCACCGCCTATGAAGGCTTTCGCACCGCCGCCAGCCTGGTCACAGTCGAAGATTTCCCCACCGCAGAACTCCTAGGGGATGGCAGCCTCTTTGCCCTTCGCCTTGACGAAATCCTGCCAGAACGCCCCGAAGCTTTTGAAGACGCGAAGCAAAAAGTTCTGGCCGCCTGGGAGGCCGACCGCGTTGCAACCGCGCTGCAGGCAGAGGCAGAGGCTCTGCTGGAAACCATCACGCAGACAGGGGCTTTCCCCGAAGGCGCTCCAGTGCAGCAGGAAACCGGTCTCACCCGCACGGCCTATCTGGATAACACCCCGGCGGATATGATGAACCAGATCTTCACCATGGAACCCGGTGATCTGAAAGTGATCAAGGGCGAGGCTTCCACAGTTGTTGTCCGACTGGACGAGGTGCTTGCTGCCGAGGAGAACGAAGAAATGCAGCTCTTGGCAAAGGCTCTGAGCACCCAATTGGATCAGGCCGTATCCGAGGCGCTGTTCACCGCGTTCATCACTGATGCCCAGCTGCGCGCTGCGCCGCGCGTTGATCAGCAGGCTCTGAATGCTGTTCTGACCAACTACTCCCAATAAGTGAGACCTGACCGATGGCTTTGACCCCAGACTTTGAGAGCTTCGCCACGGCCTATAAGAGCGGTGAAAACCAGGTTGTTTATACGCGGCTTGCTGCGGACCTGGACACCCCCGTCTCTTTGATGCTGAAGCTCACAGGCGCTCAGAAAGACGCCTTTATGCTGGAATCCGTAACTGGTGGTGAGGTGCGCGGACGCTACTCCATCATCGGTATGAAGCCTGATCTGGTTTGGCGCAGCCATGGGGAGGCCTCCTCGCTCAACCGCTCCGCCCGGTTTGACGCCGAGGCGTTTAAACCACAAAGCGGCAATCCACTGGACAATCTGCGGGCTTTGCTGGCGGAAAGCAAAATTGACCTTCCCGAAGATATGCCTCAGGCCGCTGCCGGTCTGTTCGGCTATCTCGGCTATGACATGGTACGCCATGTGGAATACCTGCCTGATGTAAACCCTGACCCGCTTGGCCTGCCCGATGCCGTGATGATGCGCCCTTCGGTGATTGCCGTGCTGGATGGGGTCAAGGGCGAGGTCACCGTCGTCTCACCGGCCTGGGTGGGCGAGGGCCAAACAGCCCGCGCCGCCTATGCCCAGGCAGCGGAGCGGGTAATGGATGCGGTGCGTGATCTTGAACGCGCCATGCCCTCGGAAACCCGCGATCTAGGCGACGCCCGCGAGATCGCGCCACCGGTATCAAACTTCACCAAATCCGGCTATATGGAGGCCGTTGAAAAGGCCAAGGACTACATCCGGGCCGGTGATATCTTTCAGGTGGTGCCGGCACAACGTTGGAGCCAGGATTTCCCATTGCCGCCCTTTGCGCTCTACCGCTCTTTGCGGCGCACCAATCCTTCGCCCTTTATGTTCTATTTCAACTTTGGCGGCTTTCAGGTCATTGGTGCCAGCCCCGAAATCCTAGTGCGTGTCTTTGGCAACGAGGTGACAATCCGCCCCATCGCCGGCACCCGCCCCCGCGGTGCCACGCCAGAAGAAGACAAGGCCAATGAATTGGACCTGCTGGCCGATAAGAAGGAACTGGCAGAGCACCTGATGCTGCTGGATCTGGGCCGCAATGACACCGGGCGCGTTGCCAAGATCGGCACGGTGAAACCAACAGAGCAGTTCATCATCGAGCGCTACAGCCATGTGATGCATATCGTTTCCAACGTTGTGGGTGAGTTGCATGAGGACAAAGACGCATTAGATGCGTTTTTTGCCGGCATGCCAGCAGGTACCGTTTCCGGCGCGCCAAAGGTGCGGGCAATGGAAATCATCGACGAGCTGGAACCGGAAAAGCGCGGCGTCTATGGCGGTGGCGTTGGCTATTTTTCAGCTGGGGGCGATATGGATATGTGCATCGCCCTGCGCACTGCCATCGTCAAGGATCAGACGCTCTATGTGCAGGCAGGCGGTGGCGTTGTCTATGACAGCGATCCAGAGTCTGAATACATGGAAACCGTGCATAAATCCAATGCCATCCGCCGTGCTGCCGCTGATGCCGCCCGTTTTGTTGGCCGGGGCAATGCCTAAATCTTTGCAAAGGTAGCTAAACCAGAGGCTGCTCTATAGGACTTAATTGCAAAAGGGCCCTCAATCGAGGGCCCTTTTGTATGATAAATAGAGTGTATGCGGCCTTAGTCCTATGAGCGCCGAACTCAAAGACCAAGCCCCGCTTGGGTCTCATGGGTTATTGCGTGGACGCCAGGTTTGCCTTGAGACCTGCAGAAATCGGCGCAAGCCCCACCTGGCTGGCCCGGTCCTGCAATCCCCAAAGCAACAGTGCAGAGATCGTATCGGGTCGCAACCGGCCCAACATGATCACCGCCCCCTCCTGACGGGCGCGAAAGGCTGCCTGGTCTAGGAAGCGGCGAATGGCACGGGGGTTTTGTCCAGCGCCGTCAAAGTCCCGAAACACCACGCCTGAGGGCATACCGTCACGCAGCGCCAGTTTCTGCACCGTGTTCAGCCCACTGTTCTGGGTCACCATGCCATAGCCCGTGGCCTGCATCACCGCCACCATCTGGTCCGCCAGCGCACGGTTGCCTTGAAAACCGGTCTCTACCCCTTCGAGGATACCAACGGCCTGCGGCATCTGCTGCATCCAGACCGCCATAGCGGTTTCCGCATCCTGTGGTGTGGCTTCACGCGGCAGATCCGCCAGCATCAGGACTTCGAACCCGGCCGCGCGGCGCGCCTGGGTTTTTTCAGCGGCTTTTGGATCCTGCGGCGATATTGCAAAGGTCAGCGGATAGGGAAAGCCCTCCAGGGCCTCAGCGCCAATAGCGACCGCATCATCGATCAGCACGATCGACATCAAAGGACGATCGTCAGGCGCGGCAAACTCCTCGGCGTTGATCTCAAAAGGCGCGCCCTCTTCCGATGTCACTTCAGCGGCAGGCGCGGCGTTGCTGCCAATCAGGGTTGGGGTTCTGCTGCGTTCCGTCAACGGCACCACACGGGCGCTCAATCGAGAGCCTGCGGTCTCCTCTTGGTCTGAGGCGCTCTGGTCTTGATCGGATGGCGAAAGCGCGGATTCCGGTTCAGAAACTGCCGCCTCTTCTTCTCCGCTGGTGCCCTCTTCTTCGTCAATCTCGGCCTCAGCCTGCGCCTCTGTGTTGACCACCCTCGGCGTGACCGCTGGTGTGGTGGAAATACTGGGACGCACTGTGGCTGTCGGGGCGGCCCCAATCTGAGGCCCTGATAGATCCGGCACCGCAGGAGATCCGGTCTGAGCCTCAGTCGCAGGCGCTGTCTCCTCCGGAGATGTTGCCTCTTCAGTTCCCACGTTTTCGTCATCCGAACTCTGGGGAGCCGAGCTGAATTCGCTGCTTGCATCGGTTGGCGCGCCGGGCTGCGCAATGTCGGCAGCCAGCTCCGGATTTGAGTCTGTAACACTTTGCGGCGCGGGCAATTCGGCGGTCTCGGTGGACACAACAGGTGATTGGTCTGTGTCAGGCGCATCCGGCGCTTCGCCCCCGCCGGTTTCCCCAGAAACCGCACTTGGGGCCTGTGGTAGGGCCGCAAGGGGACGGCCAGGCGCCACATCGCCGCCGCCAGCACCTTCTGCCGTTGCCACCACAGGTCTGGCACCGGGATCGGTGTCAAGAACCGCAATGGGGCTGGTATCTTCCTCACCAGAGGTGGCAGGCGCGCTGGGTGCCGCCTCAACCAAATCGGCATCGCGCCGCTCACTGGTCTCTGGCGGTTCAGTGTCGGTTGTTTCAGGCTGATCAGACTGATCCGGCAGTGTGCTCTCCACCTGTACGCGGGCAGGCAAAGGTGCAGACAGCGACCACATCGCTGCCCCCCCTACAGCCAACAACGCACCGATGCTCACGCCTCCGAGAAACCCTTTCATCGCAGTCCTGCCTCTCATCACCTGTTTCCACCCTGTCACCGGGCTGGTTTATCGTCAAAGCTTCAGTCAGAAAACAATGCTTACGCATCGTAGAATTCCACCTGTTTGGCCCCCTGTCAGGCGAAGCTATGCGCCAAAAGAACGTCCCGCTCTTGACGCTGCCGCGCAAGCCTGAACAAGTATACCAAAGCCACTATACTGCGGCGCCCCCCAGGCCCGCCACCCATAAAAGAGCCCGCCAAGATGCTGCTGCTAATCGACAACTACGACTCCTTTACCTACAACCTTGTGCACTATCTCGGCGAGCTGGGTGCCGAAATGGAAGTCCATCGCAACGATGCGCTCACCATCCAAGACGCCATGGGTTTAAATCCCGCTGGGATCCTGCTGTCCCCCGGCCCTAAGGCACCGGAACAGGCCGGTATTTGCCTCGCCCTGGCACAGGCCGCCGCGGAAACCAGGACGCCCCTTCTGGGCGTTTGCCTTGGCCATCAAACCATCGGCGAAGCCTTTGGAGGCAATGTGGTGCGCTGCCATGAGATCGTCCATGGCAAAATGGGGCTGATGCATCATAAGAACAAAGGCCTGTTTGCCGGTTTGCCTAGCCCGTTTGAAGCCACCCGCTACCATTCGTTGGTGGTAGAGCGCGAAACCCTGCCAACCTGCCTGGACATCACCGCAGAGCTGGAAGATGGCACCATCATGGGGTTGCAGCACAAAGAGCTGCCAATACACGGTGTGCAGTTCCACCCCGAATCCATCGCCTCTGAGCACGGCCATGCCCTGCTCAAGAACTTCCTCGATGACATGAAGGTGCCCGCATGAGCGATCTGATCAAGCCACTGATTGGTGCCGCTGCCGATCGTCCTTTGAGCCGAGAGGAGGCCGTGCAGGCCTTTACCCTGCTGTTTGAAGGCGAAGCCACGCCCAGCCAGATTGGCGGCATCCTGATGGCCCTGCGCACGCGCGGTGAAACCGTCGATGAATATGCTGCTGCGGCCTCGGTGATGCGGGCCAAGTGTAACCCGGTCAATGCACCTATCGGCGCCATGGATATTGTCGGCACGGGCGGTGATGGTAAGAACACTTTGAATATTTCGACGGCCACCGCCTTTGTCACGGCCGGCGCGGGTGTTGTCGTTGCCAAACATGGCAACCGCAACCTGTCTTCCCGCTCCGGTACCGCCGATGTTCAGGCGCAGATGGGCATCAATGTCATGGTACCACCAAAGGTCGTCGAAGCGGCCCTGGAACATTGCGGTATCGCCTTCATGATGGCCCCGATGCACCACCCAGCGGTGGCACATGTGATGCCAACACGCCAGGAACTGGGGACAAGAACGATCTTTAACATCCTGGGGCCATTGACAAACCCTGCCGGGGTTAAACGCCAACTTACCGGGGCTTTCACGCGTGATCTGATCCGCCCCATGGCCGAGACACTCGGCCAGCTCGGCTCTGAGCGCGCCTGGCTGGTGCATGGCTCCGATGGCACAGACGAGCTGACGATCACCGGCATCAGCTGGGTTTCAGCCCTGGAA
This sequence comes from uncultured Roseobacter sp., assembly GCA_913054455.1. Classification (GTDB taxonomy): domain Bacteria; phylum Pseudomonadota; class Alphaproteobacteria; order Rhodobacterales; family Rhodobacteraceae; genus Pseudophaeobacter. The sequence continues at coordinate 22,684 of CAJXIL010000013.1, read as the reverse complement.
GAAGACGGCACGATCCGCGATTTTGAACTCCACCCCGAAGAGGCAGGCCTGCCTGTGCACCCCTTTGAGGCAATCGTTGGCGGCAGCCCCGAAGACAATGCGGCGGCCTTCCGAGCCCTGCTCAACGGGGAACAAGGCGCCTATCGCGATGCTGTGTTGTTGAACGCTGCCTCGGCTCTTGTAGTTGCAAATACAGCTAACTCCTTGTCTGAAGGCGTTGAAAAGGCGCGAGAAAGCATCGATTCTGGTGCGGCAAAGGAAAAACTGGAAAGCCTGGCAAAGATCACCACGGCCGCAACCGCATGACCTCTCCGGAAGAGGCGGCAAGCTTGGCGCCCTCCCTTGGGCGTTGGGGCGATCTGGCATTTTTCACTGAGGACTGGCCCGGGATAAAGGCCCGACTGGATGCAGATTATCGGGCTATTCTGCCACCCGAAACACTTCGATTTGCAGCGCTTGAGCTCACACCGCTAGATCAAACCCGCGTTGTCATTCTGGGCCAAGACCCCTATCCGACGCCGGGACATGCCAATGGGCTAGCCTTTTCAGTGGCTCCCGATGTGTTGCCATTGCCACGATCTCTTTCCAATATTTACAAAGAGTTGCAGGCTGATGTTGGCGACCACCCCCCAACAGGTGACTTACAAAACTGGGCGCACCAAGGGGTATTGCTGCTCAACAGCGCCCTCTCAGTTCCGAGCGGCGAGGCCAATGGACACAAAGATCTGGGCTGGGAGAGGCTGGTCCAGCAGGTGATTGCTCGGACATCGCAGGCCCCAACCGTCTACGTATTCTGGGGAAAACAGGCGCAGAGGCTTGAAAAATATGTCCATCCGGGCGATCACCTTATCCTAAAGACGGCCCATCCTTCGCCGCTCTCGGCCCATCGTGGTTTCTTTGGCTCGGGGGTGTTTTCTAAGATCAACCAATGGCTCACCCTGCGTGGCTCAAAGGCGATCGACTGGACAGCATAGGGTCAAGCAATGACAAAACACGATGAAAGGAGGCTGTGATATGGCTGAAAATGTTTTGGACAAGATCAAGGCCTATAAGCTGGAAGAAATCGCCGCTGATAAAGCCTCCAAGCCACTTTCTGAGGTCGAAGCCGAGGCCCACGACGCATCTGCGCCGCGCGGCTTTGCCGCGGCCCTCTCCTCCGCTGCCCGCGACGGCTATGGGTTGATTGCGGAGATCAAAAAGGCCAGCCCCTCCAAAGGGCTGATCCGCGAAGATTTTAACCCCGCTGCCCTGGCCCAGGCCTATGAACAAGGCGGCGCCGCTTGCCTTTCGGTTTTGACCGACACGCCCAGTTTCCAAGGCGCCAAATCTTTTCTGGTCGAAGCCCGTGCCGCCTGCTCTCTGCCTGCGCTGCGCAAAGATTTTATGTATGATACCTATCAGGTTGCAGAGGCTCGTGCCCTGGGGGCTGATTGTATCCTGATCATTCTGGCCTCGGTCAGTGACGCCCAGGCGGCCGAGCTGGAAGACTGCGCCTCGGACTGGGGCATGGATGTCCTGCTTGAGGTTCACGACGAAGCTGAATTGGAACGCGCCAGCCTGCTGAAATCAACTCTGATGGGCATCAACAACCGTAATCTCAAGACCTTTGAGACCACTCTGGACACCACGCGCCATCTGTCGCGACTGGTGCCTGCCGGGCGCAGCATCGTCTGTGAGAGCGGTCTGTCCACGCCGCAGGACCTGGCGGATATGGCCCGTTTTGGTGCCCGGACCTTCCTGATCGGAGAGTCGCTTATGCGCCAGGACGATGTCGCCCAGGCCACCCGCAGCCTGCTGGCAAACCCGCTGATCCCCGGAGCATTGTAACATGGCTCTCACTCATTTTGACACCAAGGGCGATGCCCATATGGTGGATGTCTCCGACAAGGAGATCACCGCACGCGTTGCCGTTGCCGAAAGTCATATCACCATGGCCCCGGAAACCTATGAAATTATTGCTCAGGGCAAGGCCAAAAAAGGCGATGTGCTGAGCGTGGCACGGCTGGCTGGCATCATGGGGGCGAAAAAAACGCCAGACCTTATCCCGCTCTGCCATCCGCTTGCGATTAGCAAAGTCGCGGTTGAGCTCACGCTTGATCCCGATTTGCCCGGTGTCCGGGTTGAAGCCACAGTCAAGACGACCGGTCAGACCGGCGTTGAGATGGAAGCCCTCACAGCCGTCTCTGTTGCCTGCCTGACGGTCTATGACATGGCCAAGGCCGTGGATAAAGAGATGCAGATTGGCGGCACCCGCGTTATGTTAAAAGATGGTGGAAAGTCAGGGCGATACGAGGCGTAGATGATTTCAGTTTCCGAGGCCCGCGCGGCTCTTTTGCAGCTTTGCTCTGTCACCGACATTGAGCAGGTTCCCCTGGCGCAGGCAAATGGCCGGGTCTTGGCACAGCCCGTCAGCGCTACGCGGGAGCAGCCGCCTTTCTCCGCATCTGCTATGGATGGATATGCGGTAAAGCGTGACGAAGTCGAACTTCATGCAATGTTTCAGGTCATCGGAGAGGCCGCTGCGGGACATCGCTTTGAGGGCCGCGTACAGGCCGGTCAAGCCGTACGGATTTTCACCGGTGCCCCCGTGCCCGATGGTGCGGATTTTGTGGTCATCCAAGAGGATGTCGCGCGCAAAAAAGACCTGATCACCATCCAAGGCGAGCTTGGAGCCTCTGGCAATATTCGCCCCAGTGGCGGCGACTTCGGGATTGGCCAGACCGTCACCGCGCCCCGCCTGCTGCGGCCTTCTGATGTGGCGCTTTTGGCGGCAATGAATATCCCTGAGGTCCCCGTTCGCCGCCGTCCAGTGGTTGCTCTTATCTCGACCGGTGATGAGTTGGTCATGCCCGGCGGCACGCCCGGCCCTGATCAAATCATCGCCTCAAATACCTTTGGCCTTAAGGCCATGCTGGAGGATTTCGGGGCCAAAGTCTTGGTTTTACCCATCGCTAGAGACAGCGACGCCTCATTGAAAACCGCCTTCTCCCTGGCGCGCGATGTCGATTTGGTGGTGACCATCGGCGGAGCCTCTGTTGGTGACCATGATTTGGTCGCCAAGGTCTCGGCAGATCTTGGGATGAAGCGGTCTTTTTATAAGGTAGCTATGCGCCCTGGTAAGCCGCTGATGGCCGGGACCATGGGCAAGAGCACCATGGTTGGATTGCCTGGAAATCCCGTTTCTGCAATGGTTTGCGGCCATATCTTCCTGCAGCCCATGGTCCGGTCCATGTTGGGAATAGGCCACGAGCCTTCGCCACTGCAGACCGCTGTACTGTCCCATGACCTGGCCGCAAATGGCCCGCGCGAACACTATATGCGCGCCACGGTTTCTGATGGGGAGATTACAGTTGCGGCCAATCAGGACAGCTCCCTTTTGTCGGTTTTGGCCAAAGCAAATGCACTGATTGTTTTGCCGCCTCATGCCCCGGCCCAAGCCCTTGGGGATACCCTGCAGTATTTGCCGGTCTAACGATTATCCGGCGAAGGATTGACCTTTCGTCTTGAAGTGAATTCCGCGCAAAAAGGCGCGCAATGTTCTAGCGCTGTTGACACAAAACGGGAACATGAATAGAACAAATCGCAACGGATGCAATTGGAGGGACAGAAATGCTAACCAGGAAGCAGTTGGATTTATTGAACTTCATTCACCGACGCCTACAAAAGGACGGTGTTCCCCCCAGTTTTGATGAAATGAAGGTTGCCCTGGACCTGCGATCGAAATCGGGCATTCATCGGCTCATCACCGCGCTCGAGGAACGCGGATTTATCCGCCGCCTTGCCCATCGGGCCAGGGCTATTGAAATTTTGCGCCTGCCTGAAAACATGAGTGATGGTCCCACCCCATCGACGCAGCTGAAAAACCAAGCCACCTTCGCGTCTGCTACGGACTCTTCACGGCCCTCCTCCATGCCCCGCGATACTCCGCCTGCGTCTGTCATTGCCTCGCTGGAAATCCCCGTCATGGGCCGCATTGCAGCGGGTGTCCCAATCGAAGCAATCAATCAGATCACCCATCAGATCGCGATCCCTCAGGCCATGCTATCGTCCAATGGCAAACACTACGCATTGGAGGTCCGTGGTGATTCCATGATCAATGCCGGGATTAACGATGGTGATATCGTGGTAATCCGCGAGACCGATACCGCAGATGACGGTGACATCGTTGTCGCCCTGATCGCCGATGAAGAGGCCACATTGAAACGGCTGTTCCGACGCAATGGCGCAATCGCGCTTGAGGCAGAAAACCCAGCCTATGAAACTCGGCTTCTGTCTCCTGACCAGGTTAAAGTCCAGGGGCGCTTGGTTGGTTTGATCCGTAGTTACTAACCTCTGGCGCGTTAACCTGTGCTTACGGCGCTCTTTTCTGAGCAGAAAAATCAAGGTCGTGACCAAGGGCGATTGCCGGCGACATCGGCAGCCGTCACCAGACTGCCATCGTGGTCTATACGGATACTGCCGCTGCGCCGCAGGTGCTTTGGCCCCAGAACCTCGCAGCCGCCTTCGAGGTCTAGGGGGAGGTTTGAAACAATCAAATCTGTAGTGTGGCACTCGGTTAATGCATCGGAATGTCGCTTGCCTGTGATGTGGATTACCCGGCGCCCCGGCACCCAATCCGCCCCCGCATGGTCAGGCGGGCGCCAGAGCTGGGCGGCCTTGGATTGCGATAACAGCGTTCCATCAGCCGCGAGCCAACGCGTTGCCGTGTAGCCTTGGCTTTTCCCACGGGACAAAGCTCGGCCTTGCGGAGTCAGGACCCCCACCAGGCCTCCATTCGCGGAGATGAGCACCAACGGACGTTCAGCCTGCACCCAGTTTAGCAATGACAGCCCAATTAGGAAAAAGCCCCCCCATCGCATCCGCCCATGCCAAAGAAGCACAAACAGCGCCCCCAGAGTGAAAAGTGGCAAGACCCAGATACCTGGCATCACCACACCACTTTGCGGCTTTGGAAAGGATGACACCCAGGCGGCAACGGCCAGAATCCATTCAAGGCCACTCTGCAGAAAGAAAATACCAATTTGCTCGCCCCCTAGAGGCGCCAGACAGATAGAAAGGACAGCTGCTGGGACAACGACCAATCCCATAATGGGAACGGCCAATACATTTGCAATGAGCCCATAATGGGACACAACATGAAAATGGGCCGCGCCAAAGGGGGCTGTCGCGGCTCCGGCGACCGCAGATGATAAAACCACCGTGAGCACAGAACGCAGCCAGGCTTGGCCCAATAGGACCTGTCGTGTTCTAAACCAACCAAAGACAGCGACCAAGGCGGTGGTGGCTGCAAAGCTCATCTGAAAGCCCGGCGACAGCAGTGTTTCTGGCCGTCGCAGCAAAACAAGCGTTGCCGCAACGGCAACCGCGCGCAGCGAAAGGGCACGGCGATCCAGCAGAACGGCAACAAGCAAGACCAAAACCATGATAAAGGCCCGCTCGGTCGAGACGCTGCCACCCGAGATGCCGAGGTAGATGAGCCCCACCACCAGCGCAGCTCCTGCTGAGATCTTCTTGATATTCCACCGCAGCGCTATGGCTGGAAAAACACACAGCGAGAACCGCAGCACTGTAAAGACGAACCCTGTAAGCAGCCCCATATGGAGCCCAGATATCGCAAGCAAATGGGCGAGGTTGCTGGTTCTGAGGTTTTGAAGTTCCTGCGGCCCCACCCCACTCCGGTCTCCTGCGATGATGGCGGCGGCGAACCCTCCGGTCTCGGGCTTGACGCGCTGTTGCACCGCCTGGGACAGGCGATAGCGAAACCGTTGCAGATAGAGCCCGGACTGCGGCGGCGCCGTGACCACAAGAGGCGAGCGGGTATAGCCATTGGCACCAATTTTCATAAACCAGGCGTAACGGCGAAAGTCAAAACCGCCGGGTTCACTGGGTCCCTGGGGAGGCATTAAATGAGCGGTAGTCGCTAACCGCTCTCCAATCTGGGGCAGCTCCCCCTCTTGGGCCAGTGACAGACGTACCCGCGCAGGTCGGTCTTGGGGCGCCACGCGGGTCAACCGCACCTGGTCCAGCGTAATCCGAATCGCGCCACTGCTGGAGCGATCTATGGCAATGAGCCGTCCCTCAACCGGGCCATAGTAGCGAAATGTCAGCGCTGGCGCCTGCACCAGGAAGCTGCGCAGTCCTGCGACGGCAAAGCCCAGAGCCACAAGCAGAATTGCCCAGACCAGCAGCGCCCGCGCGTCGGCACTACGGGTCAAGGGCAACATCAGACCACTAAACAAAGCAAGCAAGCACCAGCTTACGACACCAGGGTCACTGCGCAGTAAAAAGAAGCAGCCAATACCGATTCCCAGGCATACCGGGGTCCAGGGCATCAAATGCCCCCGCTGTGCCTGTAACGCCTGATCAATCCGCAGCAGGATCTGCATGGTTGCTCCAGCTACGCGGCCTCGGTAAACAGGCGGAAACTCCAGCTCATTCTTGGCTTCCAAAGGCAGATCACCTCATGTCCAAACCCGTCGTCACTCGCTTTGCCCCCTCTCCTACAGGTTTTTTGCACATTGGTGGTGCCCGTACCGCGCTGTTTAACTGGCTTTTTGCGCGCGGCCGTGGTGGCAAATTTCTCTTGCGGATCGAAGATACTGATCGCGCACGCTCCACGCCCGAGGCAACAGCTGCTATTTTGCAGGGCATGAATTGGCTGGGGCTCGACCACGATGGCGAGATTGTCAGCCAGTTTGACGGCGCGAAACGTCATGCAGAGGTTGCAGGACAGCTCCTGGCTGAGGGCAAGGCCTATAAGTGTTTTGCCACCCAAGAAGAGATCGCAGCCTTTCGCGATGCCGCCAAGGCCGAAGGAAAATCCACCCTCTACCGCTCTCCCTGGCGCGAGGCACCAGCAGAATCACACCCCGATGCTCTCTATGTGATCCGCATCAAGGCGCCTCAGGATGGCAGCACAGTTATCAAAGATCAGGTCCAGGGGGATGTCACCATCCGGAACGATCAGTTGGATGATTTGATTCTGCTGCGTTCGGATGGAACACCGGTCTATATGTTGGCCGTCGTGGTGGACGACCACGATATGGGGGTGACCCATGTGATCCGTGGAGACGATCACTTAAACAATGCCGCCCGCCAAATGGTGATCTATGAGGCTATGGGCTGGGAAATTCCGGTCTGGGCCCATATTCCCTTGATCCACGGCGCAGACGGGAAAAAACTGTCCAAACGCCACGGCGCCCTGGGGGCGCAAGAGTACCAAGCCATGGGCTATTGTGCGGCGGGTATGCGAAACTATCTGGCTCGTTTGGGCTGGAGCCACGGCGACGACGAGTTTTTTTCCGATGCCCAGGCCCGGGACTGGTTTGGCCTGGAGGCAATCGGCAAAAGCCCGGCGCGCTTTGACACAAAGAAGCTGGAAAACCTCTGTAGCCAGCACAACGCTGTTAGCGATGACGCTGCACTGCAGCAAGAAATCCAGTCTTACCTGATCGCCTCCGATCAATCACCTTTGGATGACGTTAAGTCAGCAAATCTTGAACGTGCGATGTATTGCCTCAAGGATCGGGCTAAGACCTTCCCGGACCTGCTTGAAAAAGCTCACTTTGTCCTGACATCCAGGCCAATTGAACCGGATGAAAAAGCTGCCAAAGCGCTTGCAAATGTATCCGATGGTATACTGGCTCAATTGACGCCGCAGTTGCAAAGTGTTAGCTGGACACGTGAAGATCTTGAGGCGCTTCTCAATACATTTGCAGAAGCCCATGACACCAAGTTCGGCAAGCTGGCCGCCCCCCTGCGGGCCGTGTTGGCCGGTCGTGCCGCAACACCATCGGTGTTTGACATGATGCTGATCCTGGGCCGTGAAGAAACGATGGCCCGGCTCAACGACGCCACAGGCTAATCCTGTCCTTAACTGGTCAGTAAGCCTGTTCCTATACCACCTCACCTGCGCGATCCGCGCGCAGGTTCTGCCTGCACCGTGCCCGGGATAAAATTCCGGGTATTCGTGCCTGATACAGGAAGGGACATCTATGACCGAGACACAGAAGACCGCAAAGCTCAGCCTGAACGACCAGGAATATGAGCTTCCCATTTTCTCGCCAACCACCGGGCCTGATGTTCTGGACATCCGCAAACTCTATGCCCAGGCCGGCGTTTTCACCTATGATCCGGGCTTCACCTCGACCGCCAGCTGCGACAGCACCATCACCTTTATTGACGGTGCCAAAGGCGAGCTGCTGCACCGTGGCTACCCCATCGACCAGCTTGCTTCGCAATCGCACTATCTAGAGGTTTGCTACCTCCTACTGTATGGTGAGCTGCCAACAGCGGCACAGCTGGAAGATTTTGAAGCCCGTGTGACCCGTCACACCATGGTGCATGAACAGATGCACAACTTCTTCCGTGGTTTCCGCCGCGATGCGCACCCAATGGCAACCCTGGTGGGTGTTGTTGGCGCCATGTCTGCCTTCTACCATGATTCGACTGATATCGCTGATCCATGGCAGCGCGAAGTTGCCTCGATCCGCCTGATCGCCAAGCTGCCCACGATTGCGGCGATGGCCTATAAATATTCCATCGGTCAGCCCTTCGTCTATCCCCGCAACGATCTGGATTATGCAGCCAACTTCCTGCACATGTGCTTCTCGGTGCCTGCAGAAGAGTACCATGTAAACCCGATCCTGAGCCGTGCAATGGACCGGATCTTTACCCTGCACGCGGACCACGAGCAAAACGCCTCAACTTCGACCGTGCGTTTGGCCTCCTCTTCCGGCGCAAATCCTTTCGCCTGCATCGCGGCCGGCATTGCTTGCCTCTGGGGCCCAGCCCATGGCGGCGCCAACCAGGCCTGCCTGGAGATGCTCAAGGAAATCGGTTCCGTTGACCGCATTCCCGAGTTCATTGCACGCGCCAAGGATAAGGACGATCCCTTCCGTCTGATGGGCTTTGGTCACCGTGTTTACAAAAACACCGACCCGCGCGCGACGGTTCTGAAACAGTCTGCCGATGAGGTTCTTGAGCTCCTAGGCGTCGAAGACAACCCGCTGCTGCAGGTGGCCAAGGAGCTGGAACAGACAGCTCTGAATGACCCCTACTTCAAAGAAAAGAAACTGTTCCCGAATGTGGATTTCTATTCCGGTATTATTCTGGAAGCGATGGGTTTCCCTACTTCGATGTTCACCCCGATCTTTGCGCTGTCGCGCACTGTAGGCTGGATCTCCCAGTGGAAAGAAATGATCACCGATCCACAGAACAAAATTGGTCGCCCGCGCCAGCTCTATCTTGGCCAAACTGCCCGCGACTACGTGGATATCGAAAACCGCTAAACTAGGTCTGGTGCCAGACTTCAAAGCCTCGCCATTTTGGCGGGGCTTTTTTATTGGTGGTCCTGTTGGAAACAGAGCCAATAGGAAAACCTTCCAGTGAGTCGCCTGCAATCCAAGTTAGTCATTTTTGTGGGCAGGCGACCGCAATCTATGGTCCCCATCGCGCTTCTTTTTGACCATTTAGGGGAATTGGTTCCTTTTGGTGAACAATAACGTCAGCGTAAAATCATTGTGGAGGGCTTGGTTCGAATTAAAGGACAAACACATTTAAATTGTCTTGTTCCAATGCTCCAACCAGAGGTATTTTAAACGAAATTCTAATCACTTTCTGGGGGACAATTCTATGATGTGGATGGCACTTTTGGGTATCGGCCTGGTTGCCGGTATCGCCTTTATTATCGACGACGATGATGATGCTCCGGCGGATAGCGGTGGCGGTGATGACACCGGTGGCGGAACTGACACCGGCGGCGGCAATGACACTGGTGGCGGCGCGGACATCGACTCCTTTATCGGCGCCAGCGGTGATGATGAGATCGAAGGTGACGAGGACGACAACACGATCTTGGGTAAAAACGGCACCGATACCCTTGATGGGAACGGTGGTGACGACCGTGTATTTGGTGACGGTGGCGCCGATAGCGTCCAAGGCGGTGAAGGCAACGACAGCGTCTTTGGCGGCCATGGCGAAGATCTGGTACAAGGTGGTGAAGATGATGACCTTGTCCGCGGCGGGCGCAATGATGACGTTCTCATTGACACAACCGGCACTGACAGATTGCAAGGCGACGGCGGAGATGACTTGATCATCGCAAGCGGCACCATGGACCCTGATGCCGCTGCGGCTTTCCTTGCAGACCCAGTGCCTGAAAATGGCATCGGAAATTTGCTTGATCAGCTGCAGATCGATTTCTCCGCAGACAGTGACACCGAAGGCGATCAAGCCTTTGGCGGCTCCGGAGACGACACTGTTATTTTTGGCGTCAATGACACCGTTGGCGGTGGCAGCGGAGCGGATACATTTGTGACCGCCTCCTGGCTCGAAGGTCAAGAAGCTGCAACGGTAACCGATTTTGACCCAGCCGAAGATCAACTGATGTACGCCTATGATCCTGCGGATGGCGAACCTGAGCTGACAATGGAATTGGTCGAGAACGAGGACGGCACTTCTGATGCGATTATCTCTGCCAATGGCTCAGAGGTGATCCGCGTGCAGGACCAAGACGACAGCTTTGATCTGACGGAACATGTCCTCCTGCTCAACGGCGTGCGTGCAGCTTAAACGCAGCAGCGTAAAATAGTCTTCCACATCCTGCGTTGAACCTGCCAGTTCAACGCAGGATTTTTTGTCTCTGCTATGACTTATCTAGGGCCACGCGGCAAAAGAAAACCGGCGGAGCCATTCCGCCGGTTTTCTTGTTCCTAAAAGAGGATGGGATTGGCTCAGCGCCCCTCAAAATTGGCAGGGCGTTTTTCCAAAAACGCAGTCACACCCTCATTAAAATCGCGGCTTTTTCCGCATTCCCCTTGCAGGCTCGCCTCCACCGACAGCTGCTCCGGGAGGCTGTTGCCATAACTGGCGCGGATCGCCGTTTTAATGGCTCCAAAAGCCTTGGTTGGTCCCTTGGCCAGGTAGGCCGCCCGTGCCCGCCAGGTTGCGTCAAATTCATCATCCGGGATAGCTTCCCAGATCATGCCCCAATCGCTGGCCTGTTTCGCAGAGATCTTATCAGCAAAAAGCGCCGCCCCCATGGCCTTGGCCAGGCCCATCTGGCGCGGCAAGAACCAGGTGCCACCGGCATCGGGCATCAGGCCAATACGGGCAAAGGCCTGTAGAAAATAGGCGCTTTCCGTCGCAATCACCACATCCGCCGCAAGGGCCAGATTGGCGCCAGCGCCGGCCACGGGCCCATTGATCACCGACAATGTGGGAACCGGGCAATCATAGATCGCTTCCAGCATTGGGGTATATTCGTCACGCAGAGTGCGCTCCATATCAAGATCACCATTGCCGGAGGCATCGCTCAGGTCCTGACCAGAGCAAAAAGCCGCGCCTGCACCGGTTAGTACAACAGCCCGTGCCTCAGATGCTGCGCGTTTCATCGCATGAGTGATCTCAGCGCGCATCTGCCCTGTGAGGGCGTTCATCTTGCTGGGACGGTTCAGCGTGACAATCGCCAGATCATCCTCAAGCGCATACAGGATTTCCTTGTAGTCCATCAAAACCTCATATCTCACATGCCTCTAAGGCAATTTCAGGCGTTTTACCCTGCAGTCAAGTAACCGTGGAGCAAACAACGGAGGGCGAAAAGCCGGACCCCGCGTCACAAAAGACAAAATGTCACTCGTCGAGGATCTGACTCAACCGCGCTTGTTCCTCATCACTCAGCGCCTGCTCTCCCTCCTTGGCTGCGCGCCCACGACCGCGCATATAGCCAGCCGCCACGCCTAAGGCCAGGAGCAGCATCAAGGGGCCAGCTGCCCAGAGCATCCAATTGGCGCCGGTGGTGGTGGGGCGCAACAGCACATATTCGCCGTACCGCTCCACCACAAAGTCGATCACCTCGCCATTGCTGTCTCCAGCCAGCAGACGTTCGCGCACCAGGACACGCAGATCGCGGGCCAGATCGGCATTGGATTCGTCGATATTTTCATTGCGGCACACGAGACAGCGCAGATCCTTGGACAGCTCACGAGCGCGGGCCTCCAGCGCCGGATCCGACAGAACCTCATCCGGCTGAACCGCCAGGGCGATACCCGGCAGAGTTACAACGGGGGTAACCAGCGCCAAGGCAAGGCTAAAGGCCCAGTTTCTAAGACTGTTCATTCCGCCGCTACCCCTGCTGCCCCTTTGGTGTCGCCCTGCCCTTTGGCTGCCCCAGCCGCAACTCGGAAACGGCGATCGCTCAGGCTCAGGAATCCTCCAAGCGCCATCAACAGGCATCCACCCCAGATCCAATTGGCAAGAGGTTTGATATAGGTCCGCACGGTCCAGCCGCCGTCCACCTGTTGGTCACCAATCACCACATAGAGATCACGCAACAGGCGATAGTCGATCGCGGCCTCTGTTGTGGGCATCTTTGCCACAGGGTAGTTACGCTTTTCAGGATGCATTACTGCCACATGACGCCCGGCACGGGTAACGCTGACAGTTGCCATGGTGGTGAAATAGTTGGGCCCGCGCGTGTTTTCGACCCCATCAAGCCGCAGCTTATAGGCGCCAACAGTAAAGGGCTCACCAATCTGCGCAATGCGGATATCTTCTTGCTCCCAGGCCGTTAGCCCGGCGATGGCAAAGATGGTTACACCGAGGCCAGCATGGGCCGTGGCCTTTCCCCAGTCCGCACGTGGCAGACGTATCAGGCGCGCCAAACTGCCGGTGCGGCCCCACAGATCAACCAAAGCGCCAAACACCACCCAGGACCCCAGGAACAGACCGATTGGCCCCAGACCGGATCGCCCTGTCTGCATCGCCCAGGCCAAAACCGCCAGAGCGACAGCCAGAACAAAGACATAGCGCAGCCGCATCAAGGTCCGCCCCAGATTGCCGCGCTTCCAGGGCAGCATCGACCCGATGGGCAGGATCGCTCCCAAAAGCACCATAAAGGGCGTGAAGGCTGCATTAAAGAAGGGCGGACCCACCGAGAGTTTCCGCCCAAAGGCCATTTCAGCCACGATGGGCCAGAGTGTTCCAAAGAAGACCACAAAGCAGCCGACAGCCAGCAGGATGTTATTGGCCACTAGTGCGCCTTCGCGGCTGACCAGTCCAAACACCCCACGCGCCTGCATAGACTGGGCGCGGGCGGCAAACAGCGTCAGCGCCCCGCCGGTAAAGAAGGCGAGGATCATCAGGATAAAAATGCCCCGCTCTGCGTCATTGGCAAAGGCATGGACCGAGGTCAAAAGCCCGGAGCGCACGATAAAGGTCCCGATCAGCGAAAACCCAAAGGCCAGGATCGCCAGCAGGATGGTCCAGCTTTTCAGCGATTCACGTTTCTCCACCACGATGGCCGAATGCAGTAGGGCAGCCGCCAAGAGCCAAGGCATAAAGGAGGCGTTTTCAACCGGATCCCAGAACCAGAAACCACCCCAGCCGAGTTCATAATAGGCCCACCAACTGCCAAGCGCGATACCAATGGTGAGAAAGATCCAGGCGGCCAGCGTCCAGGGGCGGACCCAACGGGCCCAGGCCGCATCGACCCGGCCCTCAATCAGGGCGGCCACGGCAAAGGAAAAGGCCATGGAGAGACCCACATAGCCTAGGTACAAAAACGGCGGATGGAAGGCGAGGCCCGGATCCTGCAGCAGCGGATTCAGATCCTGCCCATCAAAGGGCGGGACTGCAAGGCGAAGGAAGGGGTTGGAGGTAAAGAGGATAAAGGCAAAAAACGCCACCCCAATCGAGGCCTGAACCGCCAGAACACGGGCCTTCAGCGTCTGCGGCAGTCCACCACCAAAGACCGAGGCCACCGCACCAAACAGCGCAACGATCAACACCCAAAGCAGCATAGAGCCCTCATGGTTGCCCCAGGTGCCAGAGATTTTATAGAGCATCGGCTTGGCCGAGTGGCTGTTCAGCATCACCAGCCGCAGCGAGAAATCTGAGGTTACAAAGGCCCAAACAAGGGCCCCAAAAGCAAAGGCGGTAAAGAAGAACTGCGCCTGTGCTGCGGGCTCTGCGACGGCCATCCAGCCGGGCCAGCGTTTATGGGCACCAATCATCGGAACCACCATTTGAACAATGGCAATCATGAAGGCGAGGATGAGGGCGAAATGTCCGAGCTCTGTAATCATGTCTTTGTCTATAGTCTTTACTGGGAAGCGGGCCAATGGGAAAACCCGCGTCCAGCCGCCGCAGTGCCTTCACTTTTCCTGCCCCACCAGCAGCTCCCATAAAAATGCCCCCAAAGAGCGGGGCTCTGAGAGGGCATTTTTATGGGATGATCAGAAAGCGGACCCTCACCAGCATCAAGTCTCTGGTTCTTGATAAACACCCTGAGCTTTCAAGGCGTCAACAACCTCTTTTGGCATGTAGGTTTCATCGTGTTTGGCAAGTATTTCAGAGGCTTCAAAGACACCGTTGATATACTTTCCAGTACCAACCATACCCTGGTTCTCTTCGAACAAATCCGGCAAGACCCCGGTAAATGTTACCGGCACCGTTGCGCCCCCATCTGTCACGGAAAACCGCACGGCTTCGCCCTGGCCGCGCACTAAGCTGCCTTCTTCGACCAAGCCACCAATACGAAACACCTCGCTGGGCGGTGGCGGAGTTTCCGCCACCTGACTGGGCGAGCGGAAATAGTTTATCCCATCCCGCATCGCGTAGCCGATCAACCCGGTCGCCACCACCAGGGCAATCGCCGCAAGAGCAATAACCTGGATCCGGCGCTGTTTCTTGAGGTTCTTCATCCTGGGGGCCTTTCGCAGATGTTACGGGAACAAAGGAGCCATCATCAGCCCCGCTGTCTCATCTTCACCTAGCATCAGGTTTGCGTTCTGCAAGGCCTGGCCGCTGCTACCTTTTGTCAGGTTATCCAAGGCGGCAAAGACGATTGTCCGCCCTTCGATCCGATCAGCGGCAACCCCGACATGACAGAAGTTGGAGCCGCGCACGTGATGGGTGCTGGGGGCCTCCCCGAAGGGCAGGACTTCGACAAAGGGCTCAGCGGCATAGGCGGTTTCAAGGGCCTGATGAATGGCCGCAGCATCGCCCTTAACATAGACAGTTGCCAAAATCCCCCGGTTGGTTGGCACCAGATGCGGGGTGAACTGGACCTTCACCGGACGCCCTGCCAGCGCGGAAAACTCCTGATCAAATTCGCCAAGGTGGCGATGGGTGCCGCCTACAGCATAGGCGTTGTAGCCCTCGCTCAGCTCGGCGTGCAGCAGATTCTCCTTGAGTGCGCGGCCGGCGCCAGACACGGCACATTTCAGATCCAGAATGATATCATCCAGATCAATCAGCCCAGAAGTAATCAAGGGACGCAGAGCAAATTGGCCCGTCGCCGCATTACAGCCAGTGCCCGCAACAAGACGCGCAGATTTGATCTCTTCCCGGTAAAACTCGCTGAGACCATAGACAGCCTCTTCCTGCTGCTCCAGCGCGGCATGGGGGTTGCCGTACCATTTCTGATACTCTGCCGGATCCCGCAGCCGGAAATCTGCTGACAGATCCACAACCTTTAGCGTTTTGGGCAAAGCGGCAATGACCTCTTGGCTGGTTTTATGCGGCAGAGCGCAGAAACACAGATCAATATCAGAGAAGTCAATTTCACTGATTTTGCAAAGCGTTGGGAGCGACATATGACGCAGGTGCGGAAACACCTGGGCCATGCTCAGACCAGCCTTACGCTCTGCCGCCAGGGCTTTGATTTGGATATTTGGATGGTTCGCAATCAACCGAACCAGCTCTGCACCAGTGTAGCCACTGGCGCCAAGGATTGCCACTTTATGGGTCATGTCAGACCTCGCATTCTGAATGTTATTTGGGTTTCATGCCGCAGCGTGAAACGAGAACTAGAAAAAGAGCCGCGCCCCGTCTTTGCTCCAGATCATAGGGGTCCATCCCCGCTGATCTGGCAGCAATCAGGCCGCCTGAAAACGTATTTCTCGTCGGAGAAACTGCGTCGCCCGGTCGCTGACGCGGGCCGGATCACCTGTGGTGAAATAACCGCCGTCGCCAGCCCCGATCATATCCGGGTGACGTTCCAGATAATCGGCAAGGCTGTCCGCCACCAGGTTGCCTTGGCTAAAGACTTTGACCCCTGCCCCCAGCGCCGCCTGGAACTCTTTTTCCATCAAGGGATAATGCGTACAGCCCAGAATCGCCGCCTGGGGTTCCGGCATCTTCCGCTGCAGCGCATCCACATGGCTGCGCACCAGGGCCTCGGCCAGGATCATGTCGCCGTCTTCAATGGCATCTACAATGCCACCACAGGCTTGGGCCTCTACATCGACACCAATGGCGCGAAAGGCCAGCTCCCGCTGAAAAGCGCGGCTGGACACGGTGGCGGGGGTGGCAAACAGCGCCACATGTTTTACGGCGACCTCCCGCGGTGGGCTGTTGTCGCCCCATTGGCGTTCGGTCAAGGCCTCGATCAGCGGAACAAAGACGCCAAGAACACGTTTACCCGTGGGCAGTCCTTCTTCTTGCATCCGACGCAACGCAGCAGCAGAGGCGGTATTACAGGCCAGAATGACCAGATCGCAGCCCTTGTCCCACATGTCGGCCACAGCGGCCTTGGTCAGGTTATAGATATCTTCTGCGTCGCGCACGCCGTAGGGTGCACGGGCACTATCCGCGTAATACAGAAACTCCACATCCGGCAGACGGGACTGGGCGGCTTTCAAGACGGTGAGCCCGCCCAGACCGGAATCAAAGATACCTACAGCCATGATCTCTCTTTCAGGCCTGATGGTCAGGCGCGATGTTTCTCCTCAAACTCAAACCCGTAATCATAGGATTTGAGCGGCTTCGGAGACAGCTCATACGTGGCTTTGCGCAGGAAATCCATCATTCCTTTTGTGTCTTTGGCAAGAGGTGTCAGGATATCGCGGGTAATCGGCGCGCCAATCACCACTTTGACCGGGGTATCCACCCGTTTATTGAACTCTTTGATCAACAAACCCATGCGCAGAGTGCCGTGCAAATGACTGGCAATCTGGAACAGGCGCGAGGTATGGCCTTCAAAGAACACTGGCACCACCACCGCGTCTGATTTGGCAATCATCCGGGCGGTAAAGCCGCGCCAACCAGGGTCCATCGGGTGGGAAAAGGGTTTGGCAGCGGTAGAGACAGTGCCGCCGGGAAAGATGCCAATAGCACCGCCCTGCCCCAGATAGTCCAGGGCTGCCTTGCGCGTTTGCAGGTTAGTCTTTAGGGCCTCTTTGGTTTCGGCAAAATCTACCGGCAGGATCACCCTGTTCAGGTCTTCGGCCTTGCGAAAGATCTGATGCGCCAGAATTCGGAAATCCCCGCGCGTTTCAGCCAGGATATGCCCCATCATCAACCCATCCAGAATGCCGTAGGGGTGATTGGCGATCAGAATCACCGGCTTATCTTTGGGAATATTGCCCAGGCTGCCCCCCGTCACATCTAGGGTCAAACCATAGCGATCGGCCATGACACTCCAGAAATTGCGCCCATTGGCCACCTCTTGTTCATAGCCATCCGCACGTTTGATCAATCGGAGCCGACCAGTGGTGTTTTCCAGCAGCCGGATCATGGTGCGGCCAGGGACAGATCCGGCGGAATGGGCGTAGGAGATATCACGAGCGATATGACGGGCTGAGGACAAGAGGGAGCTCCCGAAATTTGGCAACAAAGTCTGGGTCGCTTATAAGACAATTTCATAACAGCGACATGACAATAGGCCGCACCAGCGTCACTGGGGCCAAATAACATAGGGGGAGGCAACCGATTTAGTCACCTCCCCCGTTTTCGTCACACGTATTGGCGCTTCAGGGTTACTCCGCCGCGTCCTTGAGTGGCGCGCCCGCTTGACGCAGAGCGATCAGCAGCTCCTCGCGGCGCTTGGCGGCTTTGGCTTCGCTTTCCAGCTTAACCGGACCAAACCCCCGGATCTGCAGCGGCAGTTCCGCCAGAGCAATCAGGGGTTCCAGCCTGTCAGCATTTACCTTGGGTAGCCATTCCTTCATGTCTTGCTCATATTGCTTGATCAAGGCGCGCTCCATTTTGCGCTCAGCCGTGTAGCCAAAGACGTCCAGCGGCGTATTGCGCAGAGCCTTCATCTTGGCCAAGAGGCGCAGCCAACGGGTCATGCCGGGGCCAAATTTGCGTTTTTGCGGGCGGCCATTGACCATCTTGCCGCCAAAGATCGGCGGCGCCAGATTGTAAGAGACCTTTAGATCCCCCTCAAACTCTGCTGCCAGCTTTTCGTGGCTCGAAAGCAGCAAACGGGCGACCTCATATTCATCCTTATAGGCCAAGAGCTTATGGTAGCCCTTTGCAACGGCTTCCTTGAGCTGCTTGTCGGCAATCCCATCGAGAAGTTTGGCGTAGCGCTTGGACAGACCCGCCCCCTGATAGGACACCAGCTGATCGCTGCGGAAGGCAATGATCTCGTCCAGGGATTTGGGAAGCTGTACCACATTGGCAGGCTTGGCGATCTTGGCAGCCTCGGCGGGTTCAACAATCGCCCAACGACCAATCTCAAAGGCACGCAGGTTGCGCTCAACCGCCGCGCCGTTCAGGGTGATGGCCTGGGTGATCGCCCCATGGCTCACCGGGATCAGCCCCTGCTGCCAGGCCGCACCAAAGACCATCATGTTGGAAAAGATTGAATCTCCCATAGTGGCACGAGCAAGTTCAGAGGCATCAAACAGCGATAGATCGTCCCGCAGACGCGCCTGAAGTGCGACCTGCAAGCGGTCAGTTGGCAGCTGGAAGTTGGTGTCACGGGTGAAATCACCGGTGATGATTTCATGGCTGTTGACCACACCGCCGGTCTGGCCGGTTTTCATCAGGCCGATGGTCTTTGCCCCGGCGCTCACCACCAGATCCCCACCAATCAGCGCATGGGCTTCACCAGTGGCCACCCGAATGGCGCTGATGTCTTCGGGACGTTTTGCCAGACGACAATGGATATGCACCGCGCCCCCCTTCTGGGCGAGTCCTGCCATTTCCATCATGCCCGCGCCTAAACCATCAATCTGTGCCGCCTGAGCAAGCACCGCGCCGATGGTCACCACGCCGGTGCCACCGACCCCGGTGATCACCACATTATGGGTGCCTGAGATCTCAGGCAGTTTGGGCTCTGGCAAGTCCGGGAGGTTCAATTCCGCAGTGGCTTCCTTGCGGATCTTGGCCCCTTCTACTGTCAGGAACGACGGGCAAAACCCGTTGACGCAAGAGAAATCCTTGTTACAGGAGCTTTGGTCAATCGCCCGTTTTCGGCCCAGCTCAGTCTCTTTGGGCACAATGGACACGCAGTTGGACTGAATACCGCAATCGCCACAGCCTTCGCAGACATCCGAGTTGATAAAGAGCCGCTGATCAGGATCAGGGAATAGCCCCCGCTTACGGCGACGACGCTTTTCAGCGGCACAGGTCTGAATGTAGATGATGCCAGAAACACCTTCGACCTGCTCAAATTCTTTTTGCACCACCATCAATTCGGCGCGTTCATGCATCCGCATGCCCGCTGGGAACAGCTTGGCGTCCACATCTTCCTTGTCATCGTAGACCACCGCGATGGTCTTCATTCCCATGGCTTTCAGCTCATGTGCGATCTGATGGGCCGTGAGACCGCCTTCGGCCTGCTGACCACCGGTCATGGCAACAGCATCATTATACAGGATTTTGTAAGTGATATTGGTGCCCTCAGCGAGGGCAGCACGAATGGCCTGGACGCCGGAGTGGTTATAGGTGCCATCGCCAAGGTTCTGAAACACATGGCTGCGCTTGGAAAACGGCGCTTCACCAATCCAGTTTGCGCCCTCCGCCCCCATATGGGTAAAGCCAGAGGTTTCGCGGTCCATCCACTGCACCATGAAGTGACAGCCAATACCGGCATAGGCACGGCTGCCTTCAGGCAGCTTGGTCGAGGAATTATGAGGACAGCCGGAACAGAAATAGGGCAGACGCGCTGCAATCTCTTCGGCGTTATCTGAACGCTTGGCGTCATCCAACGCGGCGAGCCCTGCCTTCACCGCTTCGGTATCGCGGCCCTCCTCGATTAGGATACCGCCAAGTTTTTCAGCGATCATGATGGGATCAAGCGCGTATTTGGTCGGAAACAGCTCTTCGCGATTGGCGGCACCTACGCCCCCCTTATACCAGCCGTAAACCCGGCGCCCGCGACGGTCGTCAAAGATCGCCTCTTTGATCTGCACCTCAATCAGTTTGCGCTTTTCTTCAACAACAACAATTAGATCAAGACCTTCGGCCCAGGCATTAAAGCCCTTCATGTCCATCGGCCAAGTCTGCCCAACCTTATAGGTGGTGATCCCCAGGCGCTCTGCCATGGCTTCATCAATGTTGAGCAGCGACATTGCATGCACAAGATCCAGCCAGTTTTTACCAGCGGCAACAAAGCCGATCTTGGCACCGGGTTTGCCCCAGACGCGCTTGTCCATCTTGTTGGCATGGCTAAAGGCTTCGGCGGCAAAGCGCTTGTAGTCGATGATGCGGTCTTCCTGCTGGAACCGGTCATCCTGCACCCGGATATTCAGCCCGCCTTCCGGCATGTCGAACTCAGGCCGCACGATCTGCATACGGTCAGGATCCCCATCCACCACGGATGTCACCTCAATGGTGTCTTTCATGGTCTTGAGGCCAACCCAGAGTCCGGAGAATCGGCTGAGCTCATAGCCGTAAACACCGTAATCCAAGATCTCCTGAACGCCTGCGGGGCTAACAATAGGGAGGTAGCAATCCAGCAGCGACCATTCCGATTGGTGCAACACGGTGGAGCTTTCACCGGTGTGATCGTCGCCCATGGCCACCAGCACACCGCCGTTTTTCGAGGTGCCCGCCATATTTGCATGACGGAAGGCATCGCCAGAGCGATCAACGCCGGGCCCCTTGCCATACCACAGGCCAAAGACACCGTCGTATTTGCCCTCGCCACGGATCTCCGCCTGCTGAGCACCCCAAAGTGCGGTCACGGCCAGATCTTCGTTGAGCCCATATTGGAAGGTCACATCAGATTCGGTGAGCTGTTTTTGCGCCCGCTCCATCTGCATATCTACAGCGCCAAGAGGTGAGCCCCGATAGCCGGTCACCAGACCCGCAGTATTGAGCCCCGACGCAACATCGCGCGCCTTCTGCATCATCATCAGACGCACCAGCGCCTGGGTCCCATTGAGCATAATGGGCGATTTGCTTAGGTCATATTTGTCGTTGAGTGAGATCTTTTGCGTGCTCATTCGGGCCTCCCAACCAAAAATTAGCTTGCAGTACTTGCCTCCACAATAGGTCACAATTACTGACCTGTATAGGCGGTTATTTCATTTTTCTCTCGCACAGACATGGAAAATTGATAAAAACCTATGATTTCATATAGTCTGCTACAGACAGATCGAAAGAGATGGATATGGATTGGGATAAGCTCAGAATATTTCATGCGGTAGCCGACGCTGGCAGCCTGACCCATGCCGGGGATAAGCTTAACCTGTCCCAGTCTGCGGTGAGCCGTCAGGTACGTGCGCTCGAAGAGAGCCTCAATGCGACGCTGTTTCACCGCCATGCGCGGGGGCTGATTCTCACAGAACAGGGTGAGTTGCTGTTTGATGCCACAAAATCCATGTCCGCCCGACTCGAGGCGGCATCTGCGCGCATTCGCGATAGCGAAGAAGAAGTCTTTGGCGAACTACGTGTCACCACCACCTTCGGCTTTGGCACGCTTTGGCTGGCACCGCGCCTGACCAAACTGTTTGAGCAATACCCGAACCTAAAGATCGACCTCATGCTCGAAGAACGTGTGCTTGACCTGCCCATGCGGGAGGCTGATGTCGCCATTCGCATGAAAGAACCGAGTCAGGCGGATCTGATCCGCAAACGCCTGATGACCGTTCAGATGAAGCTCTACGCCTCGCGCAAGTACCTGGACCACAACGGCATGCCGGAAGCGGCCGAGGATATTAAGTATCATCGCCTGATCTGCCAGAACCAGCGCTCTGCTCAGGTGGGGTCGGCTTCAGTCTTGGTGCAACGACTGCTCACGCACAATCCTGGCTCACTGCTCACCGTAAACAACTACTTTGGCGTCCTACAGGGCGTTTTGCATGATCTCGGCATCGGGATTCTTCCGGATTATGTCACCGAAGATTTCCCAGATCTGATCGAAGTGTTGCCCAATGAAGAAAACAGTGCGGTGCCGGTCTACCTGGCCTACCCCGAAGAATTGCGGCACTCGCAACGGGTTTCTGCCTTCCGGGATTTTGTCCAGAATGAGATTATGGCCCATCGCAAACACATGAAAGAACTTGGCAAATTATGACCGCAGCCGAAAGGCGCATAGAGAAGGTCTCAAGCCATGCAAAAATCGCATAGCAGCAATGCCACTATACCTGCATGAAAGATCTTGAAGGGTCAGCAGAGTAACCCTAAATGGAAGCTATGAAGACGGGGGCTAACGCCTCACTTCATACCTCCCTGTTGGACTTCGGCCGAGCTTAGTGCTCGGCCTTTTTTTTGGCAAAACGGGACCAGGACTCAAGTCTTTACTTGTCGCCCGCCTTAACAAACCCCGAACCGCCCAAAATTGATGCACCTCAAGCCGCGCACGCCCAAGACAGCAGCGCCAATAAAACAGAATGCTCAGGGCCAAGTCGACGTGGCAGTGACATGAGATACCCCCTTCCCCATTGGGCGTGGTTGCTCTAAAAGCCGCCTCAGTAGCACCATGGGGGGCCATATCGCGCCATGC
>CAJXIL010000012.1 GCA_913054455.1 uncultured Roseobacter sp. | reverse complement strand
TGCGAATTTTGTTTCTAGGCGATGTGATGGGCCGCGCCGGGCGCCGCGCTATCACGGAAAACCTGCCGCGGTTGCGTCAGGAATGGCGGCTCGACTTTGTCGTGGTCAATGGTGAAAATGCCTCCAACGGCATGGGGCTCAGTGGGGCGCATGCAAAGCTGTTGCTCGATGCCGGAGCCGACTGCCTGACCCTTGGCGATCACGCCTTTGATCAAAAGGACATGCTGCAATACATTGAAAAAGAGCCGCGCATTATCCGGCCTTTGAACTTTGCCAAAGGCGCACCAGGGCGGGGCTATCGCCTGTTTGATGCCACTGGTGGGCGCAAAGTCCTGGTGACACAGGCGCTGGGCCAGGTCTTTATGAAACGCGCCTTTGATGATCCTTTTGGCGCAGTTGAGGCCGTTCTCAAATCGCATCCGCGTGGCGGGCTGGCACAGGCTGTTATCGTTGATATGCATTGCGAAGCCACATCTGAGAAGATGGCCATGGGTCATTTTTGCAATGGCCGCGCATCGCTGGTTGTCGGGACCCACACCCATGTACCCACAGGGGATGCGCAGATCCTATCCAATGGCACGGGATATCTGACCGATGCGGGCATGTGCGGCGACTATAATTCGGTGATCGGCATGGAGAAATCCGAGCCGCTGCGCCGGTTCTTGACGGGCATGCCCAAGAGCCGCTTTACCCCGGCAGAGGGCGAAGCCACCCTGTCGGGCGCTTTGGTGGTGACGGATGATCGCACCGGCGAAGCCAAAGAGATCCACATGGTGCGTAATGGTGGGTTGTTGCAGCAATCTGGTCCCGAAACCTGATCTTTGTGCAGCCTGTTTTGCAGGACGTTCTTTATGCAAACACTCAAGGTTGTTGCATAAATTCCTTTTTGTCGCGGCAGCACTTTTGTCGTGGCAGGAAAACATTGCTCCGTCATTTACGATGAGGGAAACTTGTCTCTGGCACGTGCAGGTCCCAGGGGGCCTGTCAGGCCTGGACAATTGGAGACAGTCGACAGAATGGATCTAAGCAGTTTTTCCCAAAATGGCAGCGCCTTGCTGTCTTTGGTCATCGTTGGGTTGATGTTTGTCGCCTTCCTGCGCGAGATCTACCCGACCGAGGTGGTGGCCATGGCCGGGGTCTCGCTGATGCTGATCACTGGGGTACTGCCCTATGAACGCGCCATCGAAGTGCTCTCCAATCCGGCACCTTGGACCATTGCGGCGATGTTCATCATCATGGGGGCCTTGGTGCGCACAGGGGCGCTTGATGCCTTTACATCTAAGGCTCGCAAACAGGCTGAGGTGAGCCCCAAACGGGCTATTGCCCTGCTGATGCTCTTTGTCATTGCGGCTTCTGCCGTGGTCTCCAACACACCCGTAGTGGTGGTGATGATCCCGGTCTTTGTGCAGATCAGCCGGACCCTGGGAGTTTCGGCTTCCAAGATGCTGATTCCGCTTAGCTATGCGGCCATCCTTGGCGGCACGCTGACCCTAATTGGGACCTCTACCAACCTGCTGGTTGACGGGGTGGCGCGGGCACAGGGGCTTGAGCCTTTCTCGATCTTTGAAGTCACGCCTTTGGGTATCGTTTTGGTGATTTGGGGTATGATTTATCTGCGCTATATCTCACCGCACGTGCTGCCAAATCGTGACAGTATGGCGATGCTGCTGAGCGATCGCTCCAAGATGAAATTCTTCACCGAGGCGGTGATTCCACCCGAAAGCAACCTGATTGGCCGCGAGGTCACGGGGGTGCAGCTGTTCAAGCGCCCTGGCGTGCGATTGATTGACCTTGTGCGTGGGGACTTATCACTGCGGCGTAACCTCAAAGGGATTGAACTGCAGGTGGGGGACCGGGTGATTCTGCGCACTGAAATGACAGAGCTGTTAAGCCTGCAAGCCAATAAGGAGCTTAAGCGGGTCGACCAGGTTTCGGCGGTGGAGACCAAGACGGTGGAGGTTCTGGTGACGCCGGGCTGCCGTTTGGTCGGGCGCTCCTTGGGGGCTATGCGCCTGCGGCGCCGCTACGGTGTCTATGTCCTAGCTGTCCATCGGCGTAACCAAAATATCGGTGTGCAGCTTGATGATCTGGTGGTGCGCGTTGGCGATACGCTGCTGCTGGAAGGGTCGCCAGGCGATATTCAACGGCTTGCCGCCGATATGGATATGGCGGATGTCTCGCAGCCCACCCAGCGCGCCTACCGTCGCAGCCATGCGCCGCTGGCGATTGTGGGCCTCTTGTCCATTGTCGGGCTGGCTGCCCTGGGTGTGGCTCCGATCCTGCTGCTTTCTGTTGTTGTGGTGGCTATGGTGTTGATCACCCGCTGCATCGACGCGGATGAGGCCTTTTCCTTTGTGGATGGGCGGCTATTGGCGCTGATCTTTTCCATGCTGGCCATTGGTGCGGCGCTGGAAAGCTCGGGGGCGGTTCGCCTCATTGCTGAGGCAATCGCACCCTCATTGACCGGGTTGCCGCCCTTTGTGCTGGTCTGGGCGATCTATCTGCTGACCTCCGTGCTGACCGAGCTGGTTTCCAACAATGCGGTTGCAGTGGTGGTGACGCCGATCGCCGTTGGCTTGGCTCAGGCCATTGGTGTAGATCCCAGACCGCTGGTTGTCGCCGTCATGGTGGCGGCCTCGGCCTCTTTTGCCACACCGATTGGTTATCAGACCAATATGCTGGTCTACGGCCCTGGTGGGTATAAGTTCACGGACTTCTTGCGGGTTGGCATCCCGCTTAATCTCAGCATTGGGCTCTTGGCCTCGGCCTTGATCCCCTACCTCTGGCCGCTTTGACCCCTAGGCCAGGGGCGACTGGCAACCGGGCAGGATCTCGCCGATGGTCAGGCCCTCCAGATGAAATTGGTAATCTTCGCCCTATATCAAATTGGTAGGCATATTTGATGAGGGTAGATTTATGAGTTTTAGACGTGGATTTTTGGTTTTCCTGTTTGCCACGGCTTCTGGGATAGCCCTACTGTCCCAGGCCCTGAGCTAACGTGTAGAGGCCGACAGAGGTATTGGTTTGGCCATTCTAAATCTGTCGACTGGCGGCACCGCGAAGGCAAGAGTAGGTCTTCTATGGTCCCAAAGGGTCGCCCAAAGTCTCTGTAGACACTAGGGACGCTGCCCCTTCGCGCCAGAGTCGCACTCCTCCGGAATATTTGATGCAAGTGAAAACGGGATAGTCTCCTAAGCTTCCATTGGGGCACGATGATGATGGTTTCGCACCTAAACCGGGAGTCGTGTATGGCTAGAGGCACGGACTTTCAGGCAATGAGGGAAGAACGTCCCGCCTGGCGACCGGAGAACAGGCAGCCGCCCAGAAACGTGCCTTCCAGCGCGTTATAGCCGTGATAGCCGCCGCCGCCAAAACCTGCTGCCTCACCAATGGCAAACAGGCCCGGCACGGCGGTGCCATCAGCCCCCACCATTTGGCTTTCCAGGTTCGTCTGTAGTCCGCCCAGTGTCTTGCGGGTCAGGATGTTGAGCCGCACTGCGATCAGCGGTCCGTTCTTGCGATCCAAAATGCGATGGGGTTTTGCTGTACGGATCAACCGGTCGCCGCGATAGTTGCGGGCAGCGTTGATTGCGATCACCTGGGCGTCTTTGGCAAAGGCATTGTCGACCTGGGCATCGCGGGCTTCGATCTGGCGGCGCAGATGGGTCTCGTCCAGCGGCACCTCGGCAATGCGGTTCATACCCTCGACCAGCTCGGCCAGAGTGTCAGCGACAACAAAGTCTTTCCCGTGTTTCTTAAAGGCCTCTACCGGTGCGGGCGCACCGCCACGTGACATCAGGCGGGAGCGGAGCACTTCCATCCATTTGCCCGAGGTCAGATCGGGGTTCTGCTCTGATCCTGAAAGGGCAAATTCCTTTTCGATGATCTTCTGACTCAAAACGAACCAGCTATAATCATGCCCTGTCTTAAGAATTTCCTTCAGCGTACCCAGGGTATCAAATCCCGGTAGGAAAGGTGCCTTCAGCCGGTCCCCAAGTGCATCGAACCACATCGACGACGGCCCCGGCAGGATACGAATGCCGTGGTTGGGCCAGATCGGGTCCCAATTTCGCAGCCCTTCGGTATAGTGCCACATGCGGTCACCGTTGATCACATGGCCCCCCGCGGATTCGGCGATGGGGATCATGCGCCCATCGACGTGGAAGGGCACCCCGGCCACCATGGTTTTGGGCGGCTCCCCCAGGCGGTCACGGGGCCAGTTTTTGCGGACCAGTTCAAAATTTCCGCCTATCCCGCCCGAGGCCACGATAACCGAGGGGGCGTAGACCTCGAATTCGCCTATCTCATCCCGGTTTGTCCTTGCGCCCTGTGGCGCCGGATCGGCCGCCAGAACCTCGCCTGAAACGCCTTTGACCTCGCCTGCCTGAACAATAATATGGCTGACCTGATGGCGAAACCGGGTGATCACGCGGCCAGCTGCAACATGGGCCTGCAGCCGGGCAGCGAAAGGAGCGACAACGCCGGGGCCGGTGCCCCAGGTCACATGAAAGCGTGGTACCGAATTGCCATGACCCTCGGCGGTGCTGCCGCCCCGCTCGGCCCAACCAACAATGGGAAACCAGCGCATGCCCATCTCATGGAGCCAGGGGCGCATTTCAGTGGCAGCAAAGTCCAGATAGGCTCGGGCCCATTGTTTGGGCCAGTCGTCTTCGGCGCGGTCAAATTGCGCACTGCCCAACCAATCGCGTCGCGCCAGATCATGGCAGTCCCGGATACCCATGCGCCGCTGCTCTGGGGTGTCGATCATAAAGAGCCCGCCAAGGCTCCAATGGGCCTGTCCGCCGAGAAACTGCTCAGGCTCCTGGTCCAGCAGTATCACCCGCTTGCCACGGTCCCCCAGCTCGCAGGCGGCCGCGAGCCCGGCAATGCCAGCCCCTACAATGATCACATCTGCATGGGTGTCTGTACTATCCGCTGTCATCTGCGCCTCCCGGTTTTTCCCAGCCTACGCGCAGCCTGTGGCTCAGGGCAATTCCTTCGGCGCTTTGTCGTTGGGTCAGCCTTTGCTCCGGCGGCAGTGAAATCCATGCAATGTGGGGATCACATGGGCCAGAAGATCAAGATGGAGGGAATCGAAACAGCAATCACCAGAACCTCCAGCGGCAGACCCATGCGCCAGTAGTCGCCAAAGCGATAACCACCAGGGCCCAAGACCAGCGTGTTGTTCTTATGCCCAATGGGGGTGAGGAAGGCGGCAGAGGCCGCGACTGCGACCGCCATCAAGAACGGATCCGGTGAGACCCCCAGCGTGTTGGCCATCTGGATGCCAACCGGGGCGGCAACAATGGCCGTGGCGGTATTGTTCAATACATCCGACAGGGTCATGGTGACCACCATCAGAACCGTCAGCACCATCCAAGAGGGCAAGCCTGCAGTGAGGTCAATCAAACCATTTGCGATCAGGGCGGTTCCTCCGGATGAGTCGAGGGCAGCCCCTAGCGGGATCATCGACCCCAAGAGCACCACCACCGGCCATTCCACGTGATCGTAGATTTCCGCCACTGGCAGCA
This sequence comes from uncultured Roseobacter sp., assembly GCA_913054455.1. Classification (GTDB taxonomy): domain Bacteria; phylum Pseudomonadota; class Alphaproteobacteria; order Rhodobacterales; family Rhodobacteraceae; genus Pseudophaeobacter. The sequence goes on along the minus strand of CAJXIL010000012.1, from coordinate 40,664 downwards.
CCTTGATCAGCACATAGCCAACCACCACCAGCCCCAAGGCCACAGGCAAATAGACCAGCCCCAAAGACGCGGCGAGCACGGCCAAAGCAAACATCCCAATCGCGGCCCAAGTCTTGTCATTGGCAGTCACTGCCAGGCCACGCTCAGCCAAGGGCAGACAGCCCAGCCATTCCGTTACATCGGCGCCACGATCACGTGGACAGAGCAGCAGCAGGATATCCCCAGCCTCGATTTCGGTCTGGCGGATATGATTGGTCAGGCGCCGCCCCTGTCTCGACAGGCCCAGCAGAACTGTACTTTGCCGCCAGGCTAACCCCACCGCCTGGGCTGAGCGGCCATTGATGCGGGCGGTTTCGGGCACTACCACCTCGATCACTTCAAGACCTTCACCGGCGGCGGTGAGCTTCTCTTGGCGGGCGGCATCAGAGAAATCGAGGGAAAGCGAGGTGCGAAACTCATCCAGGGCCTCGGGCGTGGCCTCGATCACCAGGGTATCACCGGCCTGAAGCACCGCCCCAGCTGAGCGGCCATAGCGGCGCTTGCCATCCCGGATGAGGCCGAGAATGGCGATATCGGCCTTCTCGGCCTCCTTGTCGAGCGTACCAAGGCGTTCCCCGATCAGCTTGGATCCGTCTGGAACAGTGAGTTCTGCAATGTAATCGGCCAATTGCGCCTCTGAGTTGCCGGTCTCTGTCTCGCGCTGTGGGATCAATCGCCAGCCAATCAGAGCGACAAAGGCGAGCCCAGATAGGGCCGCAATCCCGCCGACAGGGGCAAAATCAAACATGGCAAAAGGCTCGCCCACGGTTTCCTGCCGGATCGAAGCGATGATGATATTGGGTGGAGTGCCGATCAGCGTTGCCATGCCGCCCAGGATGGTGGCAAAGGACAGCGGCATCAGGCTGAGCCGCGGCGCGCGTCCGGCCTTACGGGCGGTCTGGATATCCACCGGCATCAGCAGTGCCAGGGCGGCGACATTGTTCATAAAGGCAGACAGGACCGCTCCTACGCCACCCATCAAGGCAATATGCAGCCCTAGGGCACGGGCGCTGTCCACCAGTGTTCGAGTGATCAAAAAAACCGCGCCAGAGCGCACCAATCCAGCTGAGACAATCAGCACCAGTGCCACAACCAATGTCGCCGGATGGCCAAAACCGGAGAAGGCATCTTTGGTGGGCACCAACCCCATGACCACAGCGATCATCAGCGCACAAAAGGCAACGATATCGTAACGAAAGCGTCCCCAGAGGAACATGCCAAAGACGGCGGCGAAGATGGCAAATAATGCGGTCTGTTCAAATGTCATACGGTCACTCTAGCCATTGGCGCTTTAGGGGCAAGGCGACACTTGTTTTCAGTGTCGATATGGTCGCGATTGAGCTTGCCGGTCAGCAGGCTTGAAAGCCGCCCCTGCCACAGGCTATATGAGCGCCAACTCAAGCATGCACGATACAAAGGATCTACCATGGCAGGCCACTCAAAATGGGCAAACATCCAGCATCGCAAGGGCCGTCAGGACGCTGTGCGGTCAAAACTGTTTTCCAAACTGGCCAAGGAGATCACCGTGGCCGCCAAAATGGGCGACCCTGATGTCGATAAAAACCCGCGTCTGCGTATGGCCGTTAAAGAAGCCAAAAGCCAGTCGGTGCCCAAGGACGTGATCGAGCGCGCCATCAAAAAGGCTATAGGCGGCGATGCGGAAAACTATGATGAAATCCGCTATGAAGGCTATGGTCCCAGCGGCGTTGCCGTCATCGTCGAGACCATGACAGACAACAAGAACCGTACGGCCTCTACCGTGCGTTCGACCTTCTCCAAAAATGGCGGCAACCTGGGCGAGACCGGCTCGGTTGGCTTTATGTTCGATCGCAAAGGCGAAGTGACCTACAAGGCCGAAGTAGGGGATGCCGACACGGTGATGATGGCCGCGATTGAGGCTGGCGCAGAGGATGTGGAATCCACAGAGGATGGTCATGTTATCTATTGCGAAGACAGCGACCTGAATGACGTGTCCAACGCCTTGGAAAAAGAGCTGGGTGAATCTGATAGCACCAAGCTTGTGTGGAAACCAACCACCACCACCGAACTGGACCTCGAAGGTATGCAAAAGCTGATGAAGCTGGTGGATGCCCTGGAAGATGACGATGATGTGCAGCGCGTCACCACCAATTTTGAAGCCTCTGATGAGGTGATGGACCAGCTTTGAGCTGGCTCTTTTAGAACCAACCGTCCAGAAACTGGGCAGCAGCAAAAGCCTCCGATCTTTCGGAGGCTTTTTTGTCCTATGGGGCGTGGCGCAGAAATCCGGCATTCCTGAGCTGATCTGGACTGGGCCGCCACAGATCAGTTGGCGCGGTGGCGTAGATTTGATCGGTGAAGTCCGCATGGACGCCCTGAGAGATCAGAAAGTTTCGATCTTTCTGCTGTTCCGCCATCAGGTCGATCTGTGGCAGGCCGCCAAAAATTTCCAGGGTATAGCCGTGAAAGCCAAGCTGCCCGTCAGGGCCAAGCTGGCGGCGCTCTCCGGCGGCAAAGATCAAGGTACAGGCTGAGGCGCAAAGCCCAGGCGCAAAGGTCGCAAGCCCTTGAGCCTGAACAAGTTTGGCAGCGCCACGGGCCTCATAGATGTGGCCGCCGGGGCTGGTGAGCCGCAATTGCGTGACCTCTGGGTGTTGCTGCAACTGCGCCTTGATGGCCTTGGTCAGGCCAAAGGTGATCTCCCCAGTAAAGACCAGGGCCTGGCCGTCCTGAGACAGGGTCAGGCTGTAACGCTGTGCATGTTCCAGGGCGCGTTGCTGCGAATAGCTGAGCCCTTCGGGCGGGCGGTTGGCGATCAACAAGGCCTGCCACCACAGCGACAGAGAGGCCAGAACGGAGAGCCCCAATAGAAGATAGCCGCCCCAAATGGGGGCCATGGCACCAGAGCTGAGCATATGGGCATCAGTCGCGCGCAGATGGGCCCGGCTCAGCCAGAGCAGCCAGAGAAAATCCACTGCGATCAGGGTCCAGACCAGATTGGGCGGCATTTGAACCAGCTGATTGGCACCCCACCAAAGCATCAGCACAAACCCACGTGGCAGCAGAATATGCCAGAGCAGGCTGGCGCCAAGGCTGCGTGGCTCAGCTTTCATTTGGGTGACCGGAGGTCGGAAGGCATCAGCTCATTCTTCAACGGCGATGGAGTTCTCTTCAAGAGGTTCTTCAACTTGGCAACTCCTGGCGCGCTGGCCTCTGGATGGATCTAGCGATCAGTTCGGGCGCTCCTGCATAGAGGTGGGGAGGATCAATTCCCGGGGCGCGAAGGCTGGATCAGAGAGTGTTTCGCAGAGCTTAGCACTGCGCGGGTCAAAGGCGCCAGCGCTGAGGCCATGACCCGGCTCACCTGCCACGAGAGATCAATCTCTAGGGCACTATTGGGCAGGAGGGGCACCAAACCACCCGATCTGAGCGCGGGCTCAATTAAATGCACTGGGTTCATGCCCCATCCCAAACCCGCCTCTGCGGCATCGGCAAAGCCCTGGGTCGAGGGGATGAAATGTGCAGGTGGGGTGATGTCCTGTCCAAAGTGCCGTTGGATCCAGCGCTGTTGTAAGCCATCCTTGGCATTAAAGATCAGGCAGGGGGCCTGGGCCAGTGTCTCCGGCGAAAGCCCCCTCCGGAACCATTTGTCCATAAAGGCGGGGCTCGCCGTTGCTTCATAGCGCATCGCGCCCAGGGGGTGAGCGTTGCAGCCGGTAACTGGCGCGCAATGGCTGGTGATGGCGGCGGAAACCTCGCCGCGTTTCAACCAATCGGCGCTGTGATCCTGGTCGTCAATGACCAGATCAAATAGCAGCCCTGGCGTCGCAGCCAAGGCAGGGATGAACCAGGTGGCCAGGCTATCGGCATTGACCGCAAGACGCAGGTGGGGCAGCGGGTCTTGGCTGTTTTGATCCAAGGACAAGGCGTTCGAGACCAGTCCCTCTAGCACCGCAACATCTTCGGCATGTTTTGCCAGGCGCAACCCGGCCTCTGTCCCTGTGCAGGGCTGGCCGCGTTTGACCAGAGCGGTGCCAACCCGCTCTTCCAGGGCTTTGATCCGTTGGGATACTGCCGAGGGCGTCACCGATAGGCTATGAGCTGCGGCCTCAAATGTGCCCAAGCGCAGGACTGTTGCCAATGCGGTGAGGTGATTGGGATCGAACTTCATTAGAGTTTCTTAATCTGGGTTATGATCTTTAATTTTACTACGCTTAAGTCGCGGGATAGTCAAAATCAAACACCACCGAACCGAAAGCGCTCTTATATGTCCATCGTTACATCTTTGCCCCCCAGCCTGTTTGCCGGTTTTGGCCTCGGGTTCAGCCTTATTCTTGCGATTGGCGCGCAGAATGCTTTTGTCCTGCGGCAAGGGTTGCGCCGTCAGCATTTGTTTTGGGTCTGTTTAGTCTGCGCTGTGTCTGACGCCTTGCTGATTGCCGCTGGCGTTCTGGGCTTTGGGTCCTTGGCGCAGGCCTTTCCCTGGTTTGAGCCAGTGATGCGTTTTGGTGGCGCTGGTTTCCTCATTTGGTATGGGGCGCGCAGCTTTCTGGCGGCTTGGCGCGGCGGCGAGGCGCTTGAGGCCGGGCAGGGGGGCGATGAGAAGCCACTCTTGCCAGTCCTCACAACGGTACTCGCCCTCACCTGGCTGAACCCGCATGTCTACCTCGATACGGTTGTTTTGCTGGGATCAATCTCGGCGCAATACGCGGATCCTATGGTTTTTGGCTTTGGGGCAATCCTGGCCAGCTTCACGTTTTTCTTTTCTCTGGGCTATGGCGCGAGCCTACTGGCACCGGTCTTTTCACGTCCGCGTGCCTGGCAGGTTTTGGATGTTCTGATTGGCCTGACCATGTGGGCCATTGCGCTAAAACTCATCCTTATGTGAGCAGGGGGGGCGGGATGCGCGCCGGTAGGTTGCGGGTGAGGTGATCGTTGCGGCAGACTCTCTCAGGTGAGGTTATTTACTTGTGAAGGGTTGTACGACGCCGCGAATGGGTGTTCTGTCACCCATATGAACAGGCAGGACATAAATGCAGGCACCGGGAAGCATCCTCTGATTGGGGTTTTCTGGATGTTTACGACAGGGCTCTGCTTTGTGGCGGTAACAGCGCTGGTCAAATATCTAGGCCATCGCATTCCCCCCGCAGAATCAGCCTTTTTACGCTACCTCCTGGGCCTGGTGTTTCTGATCCCCATGGTTGGCAGTCTACGCCGGGCAAGCCTGACGCCAAAGCTCTGGTTTCTGTTTGCCAGTCGCGGCCTGGTTCATTCCGGTGGTGTTATTTTGTGGTTTTTTGCCATGACCCAGATCCCTTTGGCTGAAGTGACGGCGATGAACTACTTGTCACCGATCTATGTAACCCTAGGGGCGGCGATGTTTCTGGGGGAAAAGCTCGCTGCGCGTCGGATTGCAGCTGTCTTGGTGGCTCTAATCGGAGCTGTGATCATCTTGCGTCCCGGTTTCCGAGAAATCTCGCCTGGTCATATCGCCATGATGTTCACGGCTCTGGCCTTTGGCGCCTCCTACCTTTTGGCAAAGTTCACCGTGGACGGCACCAATCCGGTGGTTGTGGTGGCAATGCTGTCGATCTGGGTCACTCTTGGGCTTGCGCCATTTGCTCTGGCGGTCTGGGTCACGCCAACACTGGAAGAGCTGGCCATTCTGTTTGCAGTGGCCTGTTTTGCCACAGCCGGGCATTTCACCATGACGCTGGCCTTTGCTGCAGCCCCGGTGACTGTGACACAGCCGGTTACCTTCCTCCAACTGATCTGGGCGACGCTGCTCGGCGCCTTGGTGTTTTCCGAGCCGGTGGATATCTGGGTTGTCTTGGGAGGTGGTTTGATCCTAACAGCGATCAGTTTCATAACCTGGCGCGAAGCCATGCTAAAACGGCGGGCAATCACGCCGCCCGATGCCGCGACAAAAGTTTAGAAGGCGCAGAGGGGAGCACCTTCAAGCGGGATAGACATGTGTTTGACCCGCGCTGGTCGAGGTCCATGGTCCAGTCCAAAAGGCGAGGTTAGATGTGTGAGACGAGGGGACTAGGACAGGGTGAGATCCACCACCTGATGGGCCGCGTGACGGGCTGTTTTAGCGTTTACTGCGGATTCAGACTGTGCAGCCTCCAGCCAAACACCGTCCATATAGCACTGCAGGGCGCTGCGGGCGGTTTCGACGCGTTCCGCTGGTAATAAATTGGCCAGTTCCGCGCGCACATGGCTGCGCACGCGGGTGCGATTGATTCGATGCAATCGGGCCAGGCGGGGGGAGTAGGGGGCATTCGCCCAGAACTGCATCCAGATACTGCACTGAGGTACGGTAAAAAGAGCATCCGAAAAATTGGCATCCATAACCGCATAAAGTCGCTCTTTGGGACTCTGTGCCGCCCTGTAGCCCTCAATCATGGCGATGCGCAATTTTCGCAGCAAATGCCGCATAGTGGCCTCCATCAGGCCTTCCTTGGATCCGAAATAATAGTTGATCGAGGCCGCCGATGCGCCAGCTTCCTGGGCAATTTCTGCCATTGTAACAACAGAGTACCCTCGTTTGTGAACGGCCACGATTGTGGCTTCGATCAGTTCTTCGTTGCGAATATCTCTAATACGTTTTCTTCCCATGACGATGTTTTGCGACACTTAGAGAACAGTTTCAACTGTTGATGTTCCAGATACAAACTTGAACCGTGGTTTAAAAATAAGTTTTGAGAGTTAGGTTTTTGTGCTAGAAGCTCCTTCCATGTTAAAGGGCGCCCAAAGCCCGTCATGGGAGCGACATATGACACTCATCATTTCCTTTGGAGTTCTGCTGGCCTTTGCGCTGGTGATCTTCTGCACTGTAAAGTGGTGGAGCCTGCCCAACATCGGGGTTACTCCGGTACCGCTGTTCACTTTCATTGCTATTCTCTTCACTTCAGGCTTGGACGTGGGGCTGATCATGTTCCCACTGGCCTTTGATTTCCCACTCTATGCGGATGTAGCAACCGAGCCCGCATACGGGTTTACCAATCCGCTGGCGCTTGAGTTTGGGTTTTGGGGCTTTCTGATCTGGGCTTTCTACTTCCTGACGGCTTTTTACTTTTGCGTCATCGAACCAAGGGTGAAGTTCTTTGAATTTGGCATCGTGAAGTTCATCAATAACTTGGTAATCATTACAACTTGTGCCTTCACCGGTGCGCTGTTCCTGATCTACATGCCGTATTACATTGCTGAAGTTGGCGATGGGGAAAGCATCCTGCCTGCCTTCTATATCATCTGTTTCCTGGTGATCCTGGTTGCGGCCTATTCTTCGACCGACATCAAATATGTGCGGGTTCTGTCGGTGGGATCCACCTTCCTGTTCATTGCTCTGATCCTTGGCATGTGGCTGAACGCGGGTATGGGCCTGAGCGATTTCTTTGGCACCGCTGGCAACATTGGCGGATATTTCTCCAATATCCATAAATTCGTGCTGCCGCTGACGGACTATCATGAATTCTACCTGTTCTGGTGGTTTGCTTGGTCGATCATGATTGGTCAGTTCACCTCGCGCTTTGTGGGCGGCTTGAAGACCTGGCAACTGCTTGCAGCCCTGCTGATCTTCCCCTCCATTCCGTTGGCGACTTGGTTTTCGGTGCTCTACTTCTACCACTTGAATACGATCCCCACCGCTGGGCTGATGAACTGGTCGATGACTGTTGTTGGGATTCTCTTCGTGATCAACTCGTTTGACTCGCTGATCCGCCTCTACACAGACAACCTAAAGCTCTCGGCTGAGCGTTTTGGCACTTTGCCCTACGTATTGGGCAATGCGGTAGCCCTGTTTGTGCTTACTCTGTTGTTCCAAAGTCAGTGGTTGCAGATCCAGTGGGTCGGTACTGTGGTGATCGGTCTCTACGTTGCGTGTCTTGCCTTTATCATTTTGTTCAAGCGCAAAGAGGTAATGAGCATCAAGTCGTCGCCTGAGGAGAACACTCTCGACTTCCACCGGATCGACTCAGTTCACTGATCCGCTGTGACCTGCCGTCCCCCTGCCAACTGGTAGGGGGATGGAGCGTCAGAAATGACGCAAATTGAATATCGCTCCTTTGGGGAGTGTTTAGACTGATGGAACTGAAATCGGGCCAGGCCCCCCAAACACGGGAAACAACGCGGATGACAAAGCCAAATATTCTGGTTCTGATGGTCGATCAGTTGAACGGGACGTTGTTTCCGGATGGTCCAGCGGAGTGGCTACATGCGCCAAACCTGAAGAAGCTGGCGGCGCGCTCAACCCGTTTTGCAAATGCCTATACCGGCTCGCCGCTTTGTGCGCCGGGGCGTGCCGCGTTCATGTCTGGTCAGCTGCCGTCTCGAACCGGTGTCTATGACAATGCCGCCGAGTTCCGCTCTGACATTCCCACCTATGCGCATCATCTGCGTCGCGCGGGCTACTACACCTGCCTCAGCGGCAAGATGCATTTTGTTGGCCCCGACCAGTTGCATGGGTTCGAGGATCGCCTGACCACCGATATTTACCCCGCCGATTTTGGCTGGACGCCGGACTACCGCAAACCGGGCGAGCGGATTGACTGGTGGTATCACAATATGGGGAGTGTCACCGGGGCAGGGGTGGCCGAGACCTCCAACCAAATGGAATATGATGATGAGGTGGCCTATAACGCCACCGCCAAGCTCTATGAGCTGTCGCGGGGCCTGGATGAACGGCCCTGGGCGCTGACTGTCAGCTTCACCCATCCCCATGATCCCTATGTAGCGCGCAAGAAATACTGGGATCTTTACGAGGATTGCGCGCATCTGCTGCCGCAGACCCCAGCGATGGATTACGCTGACCACGATGGTCACTCAAAGCGCATTTTTGACGCCAATGATTGGCGCAGCTTTGACATCACCGAGGACCATATCAAGCGGGCGCGCCGGGCCTATTTTGCCAATATCTCCTATCTCGACGACAAGATCGGTGAAATTCTGCAGGTATTGGAGGACACAAGGCAAGAGGCTATTATCTTCTTTGTTTCGGATCACGGCGATATGCTGGGCGAGCGTGGCCTCTGGTTCAAGATGAGCTTTTATGACGGCTCGGCGCGGGTGCCGCTGATGATCTCTGCCCCCGACCTGCCGGCTGGGTTGATTGAAACCCCGGTTTCAACCCTGGATGTGAACCCAACCCTGGGCGCGCTGGCGGGCCTGCCGATGGAAGAGATTGCGCCCTGGACCGATGGCGAGGATCTGTGTCCTCTGGCCAAGGGCGCGCAACGCAGCTCTCCGGTGGCGATGGAATATGCGGCGGAGGCCTCTTATGCCCCCTTGGTTTCCCTGCGCTACGGCAAATGGAAATACAACCGCTGTGCATTGGACCCCGATCAGCTGTTTGATCTGGAGGCCGACCCTCTGGAGCTGACCAATCTGGCGGATGATCCGGCCCATGCGGGTACCTTGCAAACGCTCAAGGCCAAATCCGAAGCGCGCTGGGATCTGGCGCGGTTTGATTCTGATATCCGCGCCAGTCAGGCGCGCCGCTGGGTTGTCTATGAGGCCCTGCGTCAGGGCGGCTATTACCCCTGGGATTACCAGCCTTTGCAAAAAGCCTCAGAACGCTACATGCGCAACCATATGAATCTCGACACGCTAGAGGAGGATAAACGCTTCCCGCGTGGCGAATAACCCTTTCTTCGTTTCTTCTTCTCGAATGACAACAGATGTGAGTTCAAACATGACCCATCCAGCCCAGCCCACCGCCAGCCATTTCATCAATGGCGAATATGTTGAAGACACAGCTGGTACGCCGATTCCAGTGATTTACGCCTATAGTGGCGAACAGATCGCCACCGTTTACGCCGCCACACCCGCTATCGTGAACGCGGCGCTGGACAGCGCCAAGGCCGGTCAAAAGATCTGGGCCAAGATGAGCGGCACTGAGCGCGGTCGCGTGTTGCGCCGCGCCGCCGACATCATGCGCGAACGCAACTATGATCTGTCGGTGCTGGAGACCTATGACACCGGCAAACCAATGCAGGAAACTCTGGTGGCGGATGCCACCTCGGGGGCAGATGCGCTGGAGTATTTTGGTGGCCTCGCCGGCAGCTTGACAGGCGAGCATATCCCCATGGGCGAGGACTGGGTCTACACTATCCGCGAGGCGCTGGGGGTTTGTGTTGGTATCGGTGCTTGGAACTACCCCACGCAGATCGCCTGCTGGAAGGGTGCGCCTGCCTTGGCCTGCGGCAACTCCATGGTGTTCAAACCCTCTGAAACCACGCCGCTTTGTGCGTTGAAAGTGGCCGAGATCCTGCACGAGGCCGGGCTGCCTGCTGGGGTTTACAACGTGGTACAGGGCATGGGCGAAGTGGGCGGCGCATTGGTCACTGATCCGCGCGTTGATAAGGTCTCGCTAACCGGGTCGGTTCCCACCGGCAAGAAGGTCTATGCTGCGGCAGCTGCCGACATGAAACATGTCACCATGGAGCTAGGTGGCAAGTCGCCAATGATTGTCTTTGATGACGCGGATATCGACAATGCCGTCGGTGGTGCCATCAATGGAAATTTCTATTCTTCAGGGCAGGTGTGTTCCAACGGCACCCGCGTCTTTGTGCAGAAAGGCATCAAGGAGAAATTCCTGGCACGTCTGGCCGAGCGGGTTGGCAATGCTGTTCTGGGGGATCCGATGGATGAGGCCACCAGCTTTGGCCCCATGGTTACGGAAAACCAGATGAACATCGTCATGGGCTATGTAGAAAAAGGCAAAGCGGAGGGCGCGCGTCTGATCTGTGGCGGCAAACGCGCGGATATGGATGGCTTCTTTATTGAGCCTACGGTCTTTGCCGATGTGACGGATGAGATGACCATTGCCCGCGAAGAGATCTTTGGACCGGTTATGTCGGTGCTGGATTTTGACACCGAAGAAGAGGTCGTGGCCCGCGCCAATGACACCGAATTTGGCCTGTCTGCTGGGGTTTTCACCAAGGACTTCACCCGTGCGCATCGGGTGATCAGCAATTTGGAAGCGGGCAGCTGTTTTATCAACTCTTACAACGATGCGCCGGTTGAAGCGCCCTTTGGGGGAGTCAAAGCCTCCGGTGTGGGGCGCGAGAATTCCAAAGAGGCGATCAAGCACTTCAGCCAAGTGAAGTCGGTGTATGTGCGTATGGGCGACGTCGAAGCCGCCTTCTGATTGCCCTTTGGGCCAACGCCCACCCACCCGCCCCGTTGCCCCAAAGGGCAATAGGGCCTTTCAAGAAAGCCCCCAAAAGGGTGAAGTCGCGGCAAGGGCCGCAGTCGGAGAGCTGAGATGAAAGCGGATTATGTGATTGTAGGGGCGGGCTCGGCGGGCTGCGCCATGGCCTATCGTTTGTCTGAGGCGGGGAAGTCCGTCTTGATCATTGAGCATGGCGGCACCGACGCCGGGCCCCTCATCCAGATGCCCGGTGCGCTGTCCTATCCGATGAACATGTCGCTTTACGACTGGGGCTACAAGTCCCAGCCTGAGCCTAACTTGGACAATCGTGAGCTGGTGACGCCGCGCGGAAAGGTGGTTGGGGGGTCTTCTTCGATCAATGGGATGGTCTATGTGCGTGGCCATGCCGGCGACTACAATCACTGGGCCGAAAGCGGCGCTACAGGCTGGTCCTTTGCGGATGTGCTGCCCTATTTCAAACGTATGGAGACCTGGGATAACCGGGGGCAGGGTGGTGACGCGGATTGGCGGGGCAAGGATGGCCCACTGCATGTCACCCGTGGTCCGCGGGACAACCCGCTGCATGATGCCTTTGTTTCGGCGGGCGCGCAGGCAGGTTACCCTGTCACCGAAGATTATAACGGCGAACAGCAAGAGGGCTTTGGCCCGATGGAGATGACTGTCTACAAAGGCCAGCGCTGGTCGGCGGCCAATGCCTATCTGCGTCCTGCGCTCAAGCGTGACAATTGCGAAATGGTCCGGGCCTTGGCCCGCAAAGTGGTGATTTCCGAAGGGCGCGCCACTGGCGTAGAGGTAGAGCGTGGCGGTAAGGTTGAGGTGATCGAGGCCGAGGTCGAGGTCATCCTGGCTGCAAGCTCAATTAACTCGCCCAAGCTGTTGATGCTGTCGGGAATCGGCCCTGCCGAACATCTGGCCGAACATGGCATTGAGGTGCTCGCGGATCGCCCCGGTGTGGGTCAGAACCTGCAGGACCACCTGGAGTTCTATTTCCAGTTTGCCTCCAAGCAGCCGATCACACTGTACAAATATTGGAACCTGCTGGGCAAAGCCTGGGTCGGGGCGCAGTGGTTCTTTCGCAAGACTGGCCTTGGGGCTTCGAACCAGTTTGAAAGTGCGGCCTTCATTCGCTCGGACAAAGGAATCGACTACCCTGATATCCAGTATCACTTCCTGCCCATCGCGGTGCGCTATGATGGCCAGGCCGCAGCGGAGGGGCATGGATTTCAGGCCCATGTCGGGCCAATGCGCTCGGAATCGCGTGGCGAAATTTCCCTGGCCAGTGCTGACCCCAAGGACGCGCCAAAGATCTTTTTCAACTACATGTCGACGGAGCAGGACTGGATTGATTTCCGCAAATGTGTCCGGCTGACCCGGGAGGTTTTTGCGCAGGACGCCATGGCGCCCTTTGTGAAGCACGAGATCCAGCCTGGCGAAGCTTTGCAAAGCGATGCAGAAATTGATGGCTTTATTCGAGAACATGCCGAAAGCGCCTACCACCCCTGCGGTACCTGCAAGATGGGCGCTGTGGATGATCCGATGGCCGTTGTTGATCCGGAATGCCGCGTGATTGGCGTTGAGGGCCTGCGTGTGGCGGATAGTTCTATCTTCCCACGGATTACCAATGGCAATCTCAATGGTCCCTCGATCATGACAGGGGAAAAGGCATCAGATCATATCCTGGGGCGGCGCTTGCCTGCCTCGAATGCAGAACCCTGGTTCAACAGGAACTGGCAGGAAAGCCAGCGCTAGGCAGAGGCTTTCTGAATGAACCGGCCCAAACCCGTCACCTCTGACTTTTAGTTGTGGCGGGTTTTCTTTTGTCTGGACGGGTTATCTTTGTCCTAGAGATGTGGCAGTGAAAAAATCTCAGCCAACTTGTGTTTTCAGATGTTTGTTTGATCCGCGTCAAGGTGGCGGAAGGTTGGGCGCAATAGCCTGCTCCTGACCCAAATATAAGGAGCGAACAGATGTCCAATACACCCCATGAACTGGCAGCAGAATTTCCTGATAAAGTGGAAGCCATGAGCCAGCTGAAACAGAACGATGCTCATTTTGCCAAGCTGGCGGACGAGTATCACGAGGTCAACCGTGCGGTTCACCGCGCCGAAACCAACGTTGAGCCGCTGGAAGAACTGGCAGAGGTGGAGTTGCGCAAGAAGCGCGGCGCGCTGAAAGATGAGATTTGGAATATCTTGGCCAAGGCCTGATGTAGATTGAGCTGGGGCTGCAGCGCTTCGGAGCAGCGCCCTGCAGGCCGCTCATACAGTTAACTAGCAAGTTGGGGGGGGGCGTTTTACGCCCCCTTTTTTGTGTTGGCCGCGCCGAGTGGCCTAGCTCACGTCATAGGGCAGAACGCCGCGTTGATTGTTGTTGATGCTGAGACGCCTTTCTAGCGGTGGCACCGAGCGTTGGTGGCAGGTTTTGCGTTCGCAGATGCGGCAGGAGATGCCGATGGGCTCATAGGCGGAGGCATGGCTCATGTCCAGATTGTCGGCATAGACCAGGGCCGGGGCATGGCGGACTTCGCAGCCCAGGGCAATGGCGTAGCGCCGCACTGGTGAGCCAAAGGAGCCGCCGGATTTTGAAACATCGCGCGCCAGTGAGATATAGCGCACCCCATCCGGTGTCTCAGCGAGCTGGCGCAGGAAGCGCCCAGGTGTCTCGAAAGCGCGGTGCACATTCCACAGAGGGCAGGCGCCGCCAAAGCGGGCAAATTGCAACCGGGTTGCAGAGTGGCGCTTGGTTATGGTTCCGGCCTGATCGACCCGCACAAAGAAAAACGGAATGCCCTTGGCGCCGGGGCGTTGCAGCGTTGAAAGGCGATGTGCCACCTGCTCGATCGAGGCGCCAAACCGCGTAGCCAGACGTTCTAGATCGTGGCGGTCCTCCTGAGCGGCGGCAAGGAAGCGGCCATAGGGCATCAGCGCGGCACCGGCAAAATAGTTGGCCAAGCCGATTTTGGCGATGGCGCGGGCCTCGTCGCTTTGGAAACGGGCAAAATCCAGCGTTGCCTCTAGCAGGCTGTCCTGGCTGAGCAGGGCCACCTGCAAGAGCAGTTGAAACACCTGTGTCGGCGGGCTGGATCGGTTGGAAAGCTGCAAGGTGCGGGACTCGGCATCGTAGCCGCGCAGCCCGTCCATATCGGTGAGCGAAATGGTGATGCCGGCATTCTCCAGCGCATTGGTGGCTGCCAGCCGCACATCCGCAGACCCTGCAAAACGTTCGGCAGCCCGATCCATTGCGTCGATGTAATTGTCGCAATAGTGGAAAAAGTCGCGCACCTCTTCCCAGGGGCTTGCCTGAATACGGGAATCCTCGCGCCCCAGGGCTTCATCCAGAGAGGCGAGCCGTTCATGGGTCTGGCGATAGGCGCGGTGCAGGCTGAGAAAGGCGCGCGCCAACGCGGGCGCATTGGAGGCGGTGAGGCGCAGATCTGCCAGCGGCGGTGTTTCATCGGCGAAGACCGGATCGGCCATGGCCTCGCGCATGTCGCTGACCAGCCTTTCACTGTCCCCCGTCGACAGTTCGGTCACGTCCAGGCCAAACTCTTGCGCCAGTGCGAGGACAACCGTGGTGGACACCGGTCGGTTGTTGTTTTCCATCTGATTAAGATAGGGCAGTGACACGCCGAGTTTGGCGGCAAAATCCTTCTGCGTCAGCTCAAGCCTGGTCCGCATTTCGCGCAGTTTGGCACCGGCATAAAGTTTCTGTGTCGCCATTGGCTGCACCTTTGCAAAGCTACCATCCTAAAGGAGTATAATTGCAAATTTATTCTGGCAGCAAGTCAGCTTCCCAATTGTTTCTCGCGTTGGATCACCAGCAGGATCGAGGCCAGCCCGCCAACCGCGGTGATAAACATCAAGAGCAGGAGGGGAGCAGCCGTAGACTCTGGCTTCAACAGGAGGCCGGCATAGGCGCTCAACCCCGCTCCGGCGCCGATCATGATCGCGCCGCTCAGGCCAGAGGCCGTACCAGCCAGATGTGGGCGGACAGAAATTGCACCGGTGGTGCCGTTGGGAATGGCCATGCCATTGCCTAGACCAACAAAGCACATGAAGCCAAAGAAGGTTAAGACGGTATCCGCCCCGGCCAGAGCGATGAGCAGGGAGACCAAGACGCCTATGCCGTTAATGATACAGCCCCAGAGTACCATCCGGTTGATCCCGACGCGGGTCGAGAACCGTCCTGACAGAAAGTTTCCGACAAAATATCCGATAGCTGGTGCGGAAAAGTAGATGCCAAGTTCGGCGCTGCTCAGGCCGTAGATTTCTGTTCCCAGGAACGGCGCGCCACCGAGGTAGGCAAAGAAGGAGCCAGAAGCGAGGCCAGAGGCCAGGGAATAGCCCCAAAAGCGCGGTGATCGGAACAACTCAGGATATTCGGCAAACTGTGCCCCCAAGGTCTTGCCGCTTTTGTGCGCTGTCTCACCAAAGTCGAAATAGGTGATGGCAAGCGTAAGAGAGCCCATGGCAAAAAGCATCCAAAAGATTGCTGTCCAGCCCAACCATTGGTCCAAAAAGCCGCCGATGGCAGGGCCAATCATCGGCACCACCGCCATGCCCATGGTAACGTAGCCGATCATGCTGGCCGCGTCATTTGTATCATACATATCGCGCACCGCAGCGCGGCTCAGCACCATGGTGGCCGCAACAACGGTCTGCGCTACGCGGAAGAACAAGAAGACCTCGGCAGAGGTCGCAAAAATACATCCCAATGTAGCCAACAGGAATAGCGCCATGCTGGCTAGCAGGACTGGCCGTCGCCCCATTTTGTCGGAGATTGGGCCAACGAATATCTGAACCACCGCATTCCCTGCGAGGTAGAAGGAGACTGAAAGCAACATCACCTGATAGTCGACCTGAAAATACTCGGCCATGCTAGGCAGGGCAGGTAAATGCAGGTTCATCCCCAGCGCAGACAGGCCGGCCAACAGGATCAGGGTTGTGATATGCGGTTTGCTCAATCCGCGCTTTGAGGAGCTTTGGTGATTTTGCATGTCTTGGGCTTAGATCAGCCCATTGCGATTGTCTATTGCTGGATCATCTCAAATGAGAAAGTCATCGCCGAGACTACTTAGGGTTATATCATGCAACAGCAGGCGGTCGCCTGCGCCAAAATCGAACAAGAGCCCTTTTTCAGTATCCTGGGCCTGGTCCAGTAGGTCGCCCATGTCACCATGCCCGATAATTTTGAGCATGTCTTTGCCAGGTTTGAAATCACTCACCGTGTCTGCGCCGCCCTGGTTCTTAAATATAAAGATATCTCTACCGTGCCCCCCGGATAGGAGGTCGTCACCTGCCTGACCATCCAAGGTGTCTTTGCCCCGGCTACCAATGAGTCGGTCGTCCCCGGTGCCGCCCTTTACGCGGTCTTTGCCGCGCCCGCCGAATAACACGTCGTCGCCCTGATCTCCCCACAGGGTGTCATCACCCCAGCCCCCCTCCAGCTGGTCATCGCCGGCTTTGCCTGCCAGCAGGTCTCTGCCGCCATGTCCCCTGAGCAAGTTATCAAGATAATTTCCGACAATACGGTCGTTCCCCAGCGCACCAAAGGCGTTTTCGATTTCCGTGCCGAAGGCCACTACCACGTCATGATCCGAGTCAAATGAGGAAAAGGCGCCTTGCCGCAAATCCAAAGTGACGCCCTCCGTGCGACCTGTTGCATCCAGAGTGTCAATGCCGCCGCTGTCCCAGATGGTGTCGACAGTGTTGGTGCGGCAGCCCGTGTAGCGCGTGTCATCTTCATTGTTGGCTGCAGCCCCCCAAATATCCTGCAGAGCCAGAACATCAAATAGCATCAATGCATCGCTGTGCTCGCCATTATAGGGGTTCTCCTGGTATGACATGAGCGAATAGAGGTTGCTCTCATATTGCTCTGGCATAGGGGTGTCGGCCTCAAAAGTATGGCGCAGCCCCATGGCATGGCCCAGTTCGTGTAACAACAGATCCGTATAGCGCTCTGAGGATAGGTTAAGTGTTGCGTCATAGGCAACAAATCCATCCCATTGTGTGATGCTGTCACCTTGATACCGAATGCTATAGCCACCGCTGCCGATTACGGCACCCGGTAGCGAGATCGCCGCAACGTTCAAGTCCGGATCGCTGGTACGTTTTACCTGCACGAACTCAACGTTGAGGTAGCTTTCGATATGCTCCAACGCGTCTTCGAATGCGGCTTTTTCGGAGGCCTTCATGCGGCGCCATCCGTCATAATCAGCAGAGGTCGGAAGGTCGCCAGGTTCACTGCCACCGGCGTATTGATAGGTGATCTGAATAGGGGGGCTGCCCGTCGTGTTGATCGGATCGCTCAAATGGAAGCGCTCGTATTGCATGGCCTTGATGATTTCGTCGCGACTTAACATTGTTCTGCCCAGGTTTGGTTGCGGTGAACCCGATATTGAGTTCCTGGGGTTGAACGAAGAGTGAACGCATTGCGGCAAAAATATGTTGTATTAGATCGATTTTGGAAACAATGAGTTGGGTTAGCAAATATTCACTTATGCAAATGGTGTATGCAACATTTTTGCAAATTTGCCATTTATACCTTTGGTCTGCGGTAAGTCGGCGGTAGTCTGTCGCAAATTCTATATGGGGATCTGAGCCATGAAAGATATTCTGTCCGAGCTGGAAGACCGTCGCAGCGCCGCACGACTGGGAGGCGGTCAGCGCCGCATTGATGCGCAACACGGGCGCGGAAAGCTGACCGCGCGCGAGCGGATCGAGCTTTTGCTGGATGAGGGCAGTTTCGAAGAGTTCGACATGTTTGTGTCTCATCGCTGTACAGATTTTGGCATGGAAAATCAGAAGCCTGCAGGCGATGGCGTGATTACTGGTTGGGGCACAATCAACGGGCGTATGGTCTATGTGTTCAGTCAGGATTTCACAGTCTTTGGCGGATCGCTTTCGGCAACCCATGCGCAAAAGATTTGCAAGATCCAGGATATGGCCATTCAAAACGGCGCGCCAATCATCGGCCTAAACGATTCTGGTGGCGCGCGCATTCAGGAAGGCGTCGACTCGCTGGCAGGCTATGCCGAGGTGTTTCAGCGCAATATCATGGCCAGCGGCGTCGTGCCGCAGATCTCTGTGATCATGGGCCCCTGTGCTGGCGGCGCGGTTTATTCACCGGCGATGACTGATTTCATCTTTATGGTAAAAGACACTTCCTACATGTTTGTGACCGGCCCCGATGTGGTCAAAACCGTCACCAATGAGGTCGTCACCGCCGAGGAACTGGGCGGCGCTTCCACCCATACCAAAAAATCCTCGGTCGCCGATGCGGCCTTCGAAAACGATGTTGAAGCCCTGGCCGAGGTGCGCCGCCTAGTTGACTTCCTGCCGCTCAACAATCGCGAAAAGCCGCCCGTGCGCCCCTTCTTTGATGAACCGGGTCGCATCGAGGACAGCCTGGATACGCTGATCCCGGCGAATCCCAACAGCCCCTATGATATGAAAGAGCTGATCGCTAAGGTCGCGGATGAAGGCGATTTCTACGAGATCCAGGAAGATTACGCCAAGAACATCATCACCGGCTTTATCCGTCTTGAGGGGCAGACCGTGGGGGTTGTCGCCAACCAGCCCATGGTTCTGGCCGGTTGCCTGGATATCGACAGCTCGCGCAAGGCGGCGCGGTTTGTGCGCTTCTGTGACTGTTTTGAAATCCCGATTTTGACCCTAGTGGATGTCCCCGGCTTCCTGCCCGGCACCAGCCAGGAATATGGCGGTGTGATCAAGCATGGTGCCAAACTGCTGTTTGCTTACGGTGAAGCGACGGTTCCAAAGGTCACAGTGATCACTCGCAAGGCCTATGGTGGCGCTTATGACGTGATGGCCTCCAAGCACCTGCGCGGCGATTTCAACTACGCCTGGCCAACGGCGGAAATTGCGGTGATGGGTGCCAAGGGTGCGACCGAGATCATCCATCGTGCTGATTTAGGTGATGCCGAGAAGATTGCAGCGCATACAGCGGATTATGAAGACCGTTTTGCCAACCCCTTTGTGGCGGCAGAGCGCGGCTTTATTGATGAGGTGATACAGCCCAAATCCACTCGCCGCCGCGTGTCGCGGGCCTTTGCTTCGCTGCGCGGTAAGAAGCTGGAGAACCCCTGGAAGAAACACGACAATATTCCTCTGTGAGTTAAGCAATGACGCGTGATGACTCTAATTATTTAGATGCTTTGTCCGAAGTCTCGGATCAGTCCAAAGCTTCTATTGGTGTGGCTTCTGTTCCTTTAGGCCTAATACTGGTCCAGCTAGGGTATCTCGCGAACGTCGAGAGCACTTGGCTAAAGGTGTTTGCAACTACCGGGGTCGTCACGCTTTTTATCGCAACTCTGCTTGCTTGGACTATGGCTATGACAATTCAAGCAACTTATGCGATGGAACTCTACCGGCGGGACGGGAATGAGTCTGTTAAGGGGCAGGACTTTGCTAAGTGGATTCTTTCTTTGGCCAAAGACTCTACAGCATACACTGAGCAGTACGCGCTGAACATAAGCCAAGGGCTGGTTTGGCCGTTTTGGGTTCTTTGTTCTTTCGGCTATCTGTCACTTTTTATCTTGGTGTTGTCGATTATCTGGCAATCGCCAAGTGAAGTGACGTCACTAACTCCAGCGGCAAAATGACCCGCACCTCTTGGCATATCACCCGCGCGGACAACGCCCTTACGCTGTCGCGCTGTTTGCCTGCACGTTTCGACGTCGCGGTAGAGACGGTGCTGATCGGCGGCGATCCGCTGCGGCTGGCGCAGCAGATCCGGCAGGACATGTGGCGGGCGGTGCAAAATGTACGGGGGTTTTCACCGGTGGTGAGGATCGAAGGGCAGGGCGAGAGCCTGCTGGTGACGGCTGGTGGCCGTGTTGCCGGGCGGGTGCCAGGCAACTTGGCCTCTGAGATCCGGGCGGTTCTGGAGGATGAAAGCAAGCGGAGCCGTTGGCTGCGCCATGCGCGGCGAGACAAGAAGCGCTTACAATATGTGCAATCAGAAGTATTTTTGCACAAATCTACAACAGGGTTTGACAAAGAGGTCGAGACTGGACAATGATCCGCGACAACCAACACCAGACAGCGCGCGCCATAGGCGCAGCGCCAGCAGCCCCGCCCGGAGGAGCCCAGGTCATTGGGGGGCGGGGTTGCGGATTGGTTGATTGTCTAATGCCCAATGTGAACTCAGTTTTTTGGGGCAGCGCCGCCGTGTTTTTGTGGGCTGTGCAATCCGTTTGGGCCGAGGATGCTGCGCTCTCCGGGGCCTTTGTTCCGGTGGCGGTGCCCTCGGGTCAGCAGGTGCTGTTGTCAGAGGTTTTGCTGGATGACAGCCCAGGCGCGCTTTGGGCACGCTTCCGGTTTGTTGCGCCTGGAATTTCGCGTGAAGGGGCAACCCCTGCGGGCGAGGGGATTGATTTCCAGCGCAGCGCTGCGGATATGGACCATCTGTGCGACTCGCTGGCCTTGGATTATCTGCGCCAACATGATCTTGCGCCCAGCATGGTGGTGATCTCCTTTTCTGACCGGCCTGTGGAGTTTGGCACGCCGGACCCCGAGGCGACCCAGTTTTTTGAGGCCTACCGTCCTGATGATGGTCGCTGCATTTGGGAGGCGTTTTAATGTCTCTACAATATCTTGCGGCACGCTCTTGCTACGGGCGAATTTTTGCGGCTTTGCAGCCACAGCGTCCTTTGGTGGGCGGTTTTCGATGTGATTCAGCGCGTAATCGGGCTATCCTCGGCGCGAATGGCCCTAGGACCATTCGCAAATTGAGGTTGAGACTGGACAGGGCATCAGGTTCTGGCGGTCTCAGAAACACATTCAGGAGACAGAAATGTCCAAGAGCATCAAGTTTATCACGCTGGCAGGTCTGCTGGCGATGGTTGCCGCTTGTGGCAACCGTGAAGAAGAGTTCGTTGTGGTTGAGCCCGAGCCCATCTCGGTTGAGCCCGCCTACACCGGAAAATACAAGTAACGACACATGGGGTCCGGCCCTGTGGCCGGCCCCAGCCGTCCCTAGGGGTGCCGGATCGGAGGCACCATCATGCTAAAGCACCGAGGGTTTCCCGGCCGCCTGCCGGGAACAGATTTTCAATTTATCGTCCGCCGCCCCAATCCCAAAGGGGTGACCGCGCTGACCAAGCGCGAGAGATTTCGCGATCGCAAGCCAGCAGATCGGCGCGCCGATGCCGCCTTTATGCAGGCCCTGTTGCAGCAGTTTGGCGACCAGCCGTTTGAACGTGGCAATCTGGATGCGGGCCGGTTGAGCTGGCTTTTTGGTCGCGAAGTTCTTCCTGCCGAAGATCCCTTTGATCCGGCCTCCTATGAGGCTCTTCTGGTTCTTGATGTTGAACTGGCTCAACGGTCTTTTCCAGAAGCTTTTGAGGGGAAAAGCCTGTGATGAGTGGGGCAAAGCATCGCGTGTTTGATCGCAGGGAGCAGGGCCTGTGCCTTGTTGTTCTGGGCGAGGATGTGAGCTTTGCCCTATCGTCGGGGCGGACAAATCCTAGCCAGTGCAATCCTGGCCAGAGTAAAGACACCCATTGCGCACCTCTGCCGGCTAGGGTGGCGAAAGCCCGCCGAGCTAACCGTGCTTTTGGGCGCAGGGCTGCTCATTTGAGCGGCTTGCGTGTCGCGCGATTGCCAGATGGCGTAGCGCCTGCTTCTTGGAGGGGAGAACAACTCTCCCCAAGAGAAGGAGTATCATCATGCGGGCAATCCTATACACCTCTGCGCTGGGACTTTTTACAGCCCTGTCAGCCTGTGGCGACACCACAGGGGAACAAGTGGCCTTTGGGGCCGGGGCAGGCGCCGTTGGCTCAGCTTTGCTGGGAGGGCATTTGCTCACTGGGGCTGCGGTCGGCACAGCGGCCAATCTTATCTACTGCAAGGAAAACCCAGGTCGTTGCTAGGGCAACCCCTGCAACAGTTTCACTGATCTGTCAGCCCAACCGGGCGACAGCAGATATTCACGCAAACGCCGCAAGCGCGCCAAGAGCGCGCCTGCGGCGTTTTGCATTTCGGCATACAAAAGAACAAGGGACTGCCAATGTTTGAAAAGATCCTGATCGCGAACCGGGGCGAGATCGCCTGCCGTGTTATCAAGTCTGCACGCAAGATGGGTATCAAAACCGTTGCTATCTATTCGGACGCGGACAAGCAGGCCCTGCATGTGCAAATGGCCGATGAGGCGGTCCATATCGGCCCGCCCCCAGCCAATCAGTCCTATATTGTTATCGACAAGGTGATGGAGGCCATTCGCGCAACTGGCGCTCAGGCGGTTCATCCTGGCTACGGTTTCCTGTCGGAAAACTCCAAGTTCGCCGAGGCCCTGGCGGCCGAAGGGGTCGCCTTTGTTGGCCCGCCCGTGGGAGCCATTGAAAAGATGGGTGACAAGATCACCTCAAAGAAGATCGCCAAGGAAGCGGGCGTTTCCACCGTTCCAGGTCATATGGGCCTGATCGAGGATGCTGATGAAGCTGTGAAAATCTCGCAGCAGATCGGCTATCCGGTGATGCTGAAAGCCTCGGCGGGCGGCGGCGGCAAGGGCATGCGGATTGCCTGGAACGACGAGGAGGCTCGCGAAGGTTTCCAGTCCTCCAAGAACGAGGCGGCCAACTCCTTTGGTGATGACCGGATCTTTATCGAGAAATTTGTGACCCAGCCGCGTCACATCGAAATTCAAGTGCTTTGCGACGCCCATGGCAATGGCATCTATCTGGGCGAGCGCGAGTGCTCGATCCAGCGTCGCCAGCAAAAAGTTGTCGAAGAAGCCCCAAGCCCCTTCCTGGATGAGGCCACCCGTAAGGCCATGGGTGAACAGGCGGTCGCTCTGGCGCAGGCGGTGGATTATGCCTCTGCGGGCACCGTGGAATTCATCGTTGATGGCGATAAGAACTTCTACTTCCTGGAAATGAACACACGCCTGCAGGTGGAACACCCGGTCACCGAGCTGATTACCGGCGTTGATCTGGTTGAGCAAATGATCCGGGTGGCCAATGGGGAGCCGCTGACCATCAAGCAAGAAGATGTACAGCTGAACGGTTGGGCGATTGAAAACCGGCTCTATGCCGAAGATCCCTATCGTGGCTTCCTGCCCTCGATCGGCCGTCTGACCCGCTATCGTCCCCCAGCCGAGCTGTCGGGTGGTCCGCTGCTGGACAACGGCAAATGGCAGGGAGATGCGCCCGCAGGGGAGGGGATCGCGGTACGCAATGATACCGGCGTCTATGAGGGCGGCGAAATCTCGATGTATTATGACCCGATGATTGCCAAGCTTTGCACCTGGGCGCCCACCCGCGATCAGGCGATTGAGGCAATGCGCAACGCATTGGACGGGTTTGAGGTCGAAGGCATCGGCCACAACCTGCCTTTCCTGTCGGCAGTGATGGATCACCCGATCTTTATTGAGGGCGCCATGACCACGGCCTTTATCGAGGAGCAATATCCCGAGGGGTTCACTGGCGTTGAGCTGCCCGAAGCAGATCTGCGCCGTATTGCGGCCTCTGCTGCTGCGATGCACCGGGTTGCCGAAATTCGCCGCACGCGGGTCTCTGGCCGGATGGACAATCATGAGCGGCGCGTGGGCTCTGACTGGGTTGTCTCCCTTCAGGGGCAGGATTTCCCTGTCTCTATCGAGGCAGATCAATTGGGCTCAACCGTCACCTTTGACGGGGGCGACCAGATGCGTATCTCCAGTGACTGGACCCCTGGCGACCAATTGGCCACTTTGGACGCCGATGGTGCGCCTTTGGTTCTGAAAGTTGGCAAAATCTCGGGCGGTTTCCGCATCCGATCCCGTGGAGCAGATCTCAAGGTGCATGTGCGGACGCCGCGCCAAGCGGAACTGGCTGCGCTGATGCCTGAGAAGGTCGCACCTGATACATCTAAACTGCTGCTTTGCCCAATGCCTGGCTTGATCGTCAAGGTTGATGTCGCGGTTGGCGATGAGGTCCATGAGGGCCAGGCGTTGTGTACCGTTGAGGCGATGAAAATGGAAAACATCCTGCGCGCCGAGAAAAAAGGCGTGGTTGCCAAGATCAATGCAAGCGCTGGCGACAGCCTAGCGGTTGACGAGGTGATCATGGAATTTGAGGGGTGATTATTGCGGCAGGCATAAGCCTGGTCCCAGCGTCCGGGCGCATCGCCCTGGGCGGTGGGCTGGGTGATAGGGGGCGGTCAACGCGCCCTGTTGTGCCTGCCACCTATCGCAGCCTTTCGGGGTTGTGCACCAAATCTTCAGACCTCTGTGCCAGACCAATTTCATTGGTTTCTCGCAGGGTGACACATGTTTCGTTTGGCTATCTCTTTGGTTTCGGCACTGATGCTTCTGTCCGGCTGTGCGCTGGACAAAGAGGAGGATCTACGGCTCCAGCTTTCGCAATGGGTCACGCTGGGCGACACCTATTTCTTCGAAAGCAGCGGTACCTGCACGGCGGCCGTCTTTCATACCGAAAGCCCACGCATTTCCTCGCTTTTGGGCGCGGCGCGTTCTGTGGATACCGGGCTCAAAATGGTGGCCGAGGGGCAGCCGGTGGTGTTCAAGGTCGGGAGCAAATCTCCCAATGCGCTGGTCGAGGCGATAATGTCGCGCGATCTGCCCCATGGAATCAGCCTGCTCAATTCGGGCCTGGCCGGGGTGAACTGCATGAGCGAACTCGTCAAATCCATCTATCACCAGGCGATCATGAATCCGACCTCACGCATGGCCTTTATTCCCGATGGCCACGGAGTCATGATTGTAGACTCCCAGGCCAAAGCGGTAATCTACGTGCGCAGCAACGGCTAGCCCGTTCTTCGCTGGGGAATACCAGGACACTGACTGGGCAGGGGCTTCAGTTTCCACGTCTGTCCTCGACCTCTTGCAATCGATCTTGGAACTTGTCGATGCTGCGCGACAGCTCGCGCACTGTCCAGGGGTGGGGTTTGCGGAGTTTGACGCCGCCGTCTTTGCCAACCAGAACCAGCATAAACCCGCGGGGCCGCAGCTGTTTGCGCAGCGCCGAGGCAGGGTTTGGGGTTGTATCAGTCAGGACCACCACATCGCGGTCCAACAGGACGTCCGCCTCGCGGGTCAGCCGGTTCATTTGTTCTTTGAACCGTGGATCCTCTGGGCTGTCGGCAAAAACAACAATGGGTCGTTTGTGCCATAGGAAACTGGCTAGATCAGCCGTTTCTCCGGGCTGGACCAGCGTAGGGGTTTCCGGCTCGGCTGCGCAGGCGGAAGACCCCAGGCCAAACGAAAGAAAACTCGACAAAACAAGGGCTAGGATTGGTTTCATAATCTCTCCTGTTCGCCTCAATATATGCGCATGGCGCGTAATTGCGATGGGCAATTGGGCTCAACGCGGAAAAAATAGCATGCGTGTTAATCGCTTTGAGAGGGTCTGTGGACAATGATCACACAGTCTCCCTTCTCAGAGGTGCAAAAGGCGCCTCTCGTCCAAAGAATTGGAAATGCGATGCAAACCTGTCTTCACCTCGGGGCACACCGCTGTGCCACAACCTCTTTTCAGGAATATCTGCGCCAGAATGCAGTGGATCTGGAAACTCAGGGAGTTGGGTTTTGGGGGCCGCGTCGCACCCGTAACGGGCTGCTTCATGGCGTTTTGCCGACACCGGCCGTGGGCGGCAATGCACAGGCTCTGGCGAAACGGGCGCAGGGGCGGATCAGGATGAACCTGGACCAAAGCCAGGAACGCGGCATGCAGCACCTTATTGTCAGCGACGAAAACCTCATTGGCAGCACCAGAACTAATCTGCGCCTCAGCGCGCTGTATAGCGGCATTGGTGAGCGCATGGCACGGTATGCCGAAGCCTTTGATGGGCGGGTGACCTCTGTCGCGTTGAATATTCGCAGCCTGGAAAGTTACTGGACCTCTGCGCTGACTTACGCGGTAGCGCGGGGGCATCGGGTGCCATCAGGCATACAGTTGCAAAACCTTGCGCAAAGCAGCCGCACCTGGCGCGATGTGATCACCGATATTGCCTGTGCGATGCCAGGGGTCGAGATCAAGGTCTTGCCTTTTGAAACCTTTGGTGGCCGCCCTGAATTGCAGCTTTCGCTGCTGAGCGATTGCGAGCCACCCCGCGCCCATGCCCGCGTGCGGCTCAATGCAGCGATGCGGCTGGAAGATCTGCGCGCCCATCTCCTGGAAAGCGTGGCGCAGGACCTCCCCGAAGGCGCGGGACGCTGGCGTCCCTTTGACAACGTTCAATGCGCCATGCTGCGCGAGAATTATGCAGATGATCTGATGTGGCTGACTGCTGGTGCCGATGGGCTGGCGCAGCTGCTGCAGGATCCAGAACACCCGGCGGCGGGACTAAACCTGCCCCATACAGATGTGACAAGAGGAACACCCCATGACAAGCAAGACAGACGATTGGCGGGCTCTGGCTGAAAAAGAGCTCCGTGGCCGCCCACTCGAAGACCTGACCTGGAAAACGCTCGAGGGCATCGAGGTCAAACCGCTTTATACCGCTGAAGACACCGCAGAGCTGCCCCATATGGGCACGCTGCCGGGCTTTGGCCCTTTTACCCGTGGTGTCAAGGCCACCATGTATGCGGGCCGCCCCTGGACCATCCGGCAGTATGCAGGGTTTTCCACAGCTGAAGAATCCAACGCTTTTTACCGCCGCAATCTAGAAGCGGGCCAGCAGGGGGTTTCCGTGGCTTTCGATCTGGCCACCCACCGGGGCTACGACAGCGACCACGAACGCGTTGTGGGCGACGTCGGCAAAGCTGGCGTGGCAATCGACTCTGTCGAGGACATGAAGATCCTGTTTGATGGCATTCCGCTCGACAAGGTGTCGGTCTCGATGACCATGAATGGCGCGGTGATCCCGATTCTGGCAAGCTTTATCGTGGCAGGCGAGGAGCAGGGGCACGACAAGGCGCTGCTGGCGGGCACCATTCAGAACGATATTCTGAAGGAATTCATGGTGCGTAACACCTATGTTTACCCGCCAGAACCTTCGATGAAGATCATCTCGGATATCATTGAATACACGTCAAACGAGATGCCCAAGTTCAACTCCATCTCGATTTCGGGCTATCACATGCAGGAAGCCGGCGCCAATCTGGTGCAGGAGCTGGCCTATACGCTGGCTGATGGTAGAGAATACGTCCGCGCCGCCACCGAGGCGGGTATGGATGTGGACAAATTTGCGGGCCGCCTCAGCTTCTTCTTTGCTATTGGCACCAATTTCTTCATGGAAATTGCAAAGCTGCGCGCTGCACGTACCCTGTGGCACCGGGTGATGACAGAGTTTGACGCCAAATCTGACCGGTCCAAGATGCTGCGGACCCATTGCCAGACTTCGGGTGTGTCACTGCAAGAGCAAGATCCGTATAACAACGTGATCCGCACCGCCTATGAGGCGATGTCGGCGGTTTTGGGCGGCACGCAATCGCTGCACACCAATGCACTGGACGAGGCCATTGCGCTACCCACAGAGTTCTCTGCGCGCATCGCCCGCAACACCCAGCTGGTGCTTCAGGAAGAAACCGGCGTGACCAATGTGGTCGATCCTCTTGCGGGCTCTTACTATGTTGAAAGCCTCACCAATGAGCTGATCGACAAGGCCTGGGCCCTGATGTCAGAGGTCGAAGAAATGGGTGGCATGACCAAGGCCGTGGCCTCTGGCATGCCCAAGCTGCGCATCGAGGAAAGCGCGGCCCGCCGTCAGGCGATGATCGACCGCGGCGAGGAAGTGATCGTTGGCGTCAACAAATACCGTAAAGAAAAAGAAGACCCGATCGACATCCTGGATGTGGACAATGTTGCGGTTCGTGAAAGCCAGATTACCCGGCTTGAGAAGATGCGCGCAGATCGAAACGAACCGGCCTGTCAGGCGGCTTTGGATGAATTGACCAAACGCGCCAAAGAGGGCGGTAATCTGCTGGAAGCAGCTGTCGAAGCTGCCCGTATGCGGGCCTCCGTAGGAGAAATCAGCATGGCGATGGAGAAAGAATTCGGCCGTCACCGCGCCGAGGTGAAAACCCTGGCGGGTGTCTATGGTGCGGCCTATGAGGGCGACGAAGGCTTTGCGGCAATTCAGCAGTCGATCGAAGATTTTGCCGAGGCCGAGGGCCGCCGTCCACGTATTCTGGTGGTCAAAATGGGCCAGGATGGCCATGATCGCGGTGCCAAAGTGATTGCAACCGCCTTTGCCGATATCGGCTTTGATGTGGATGTTGGCCCGCTGTTCCAGACCCCGGCCGAGGCCGCACAGGATGCCATCGACAACGATGTGCATGTGATCGGCATTTCCTCCCAGGCCGCTGGTCACAAGACTCTGGCGCCACAGTTGGTCAAAGAGCTGAAGGAGCAGGGCGCAGAGGATATTCTGGTGATCTGCGGCGGGGTGATCCCGCAGCAGGACTATCAGTTCCTCTATGACAATGGCGTCAAGGCCATCTTTGGTCCCGGCACCAATATTCCCGAGGCGGCGCAGGATATCCTGAAATTGATCCGCGAAGCGCGCAGCTAAGCCGCTTTCAAACTATCCAGGGGGCGCAGAGATTTCTGCGCCCCCTATTGGTGTGATCACCCAATTCGCGATTTTCGGCGCTCAGGAATAGAAGTCGATCAACGGCTGCGAGCTGTCATAACCCGCCTCCACCAGAGTGGCCAAAACAGCCTCTCCCAAAGTGGTTTGCTCTTCCTGGCTCACGTCATAATCTTCAACCGCTTGGGCGATCAGCTCAACAATGGCCTCGTCGACGGTGGCGATACCCTTGCTTTCCTGCGGCGGAGGCGGCGGTGGGGGGGGACCTTCCGGGCGCCCCATGAGGCCTTGGCCTGTTTGTTTGGTGAGTTCTGATGTATCGATACCGGCATCTGCCAGAGCCGACGCAAGATCCGAGTTAGAAATAAGCCTTAGCTCTTTGGCTTCGGCCACAACGCTCTGTGCTGTGCTGTCTTTGAGGTTGCCGGTACCAACATGCGACAGCAGTTCGGCAACCTTTGCGGTCTGTTCCTCGTTCAGTTTTGTCGACTGTTTGTACAGGTTCGACGTCAGTCCTTGGGCAATGGCGCCTTGGATCAGCATCAGGTCGGCCTCCTGGGGTTGGCAGCAATCGTCGGTTTTTTGTTTCGCGACCTGTTAAATTCGAGGGGTGTTAACAATTTCCTAGCATCTATCTGGGTGGTTAAAATGCTTCTGATATTGCCCTTGGAATCCGCCAGATTTGGCCAGGTTTCGGCCGTCATGGTTTCCAAAATATGAAGATTGGAGTGCTCCAGCAGCAGGGGGCTGTGGCGCTGGCTTTTGTCTTGAATGTTGCCAAGTACCGTCTAGGGTGGCCGCAAATGGGAGAATGCGATGGAATTGGATCATCTGGCAGTGGCTGGGGAAACTCTGCAAGAGGCCTGCGATTATGTGGAAGCCGCGCTTGGTGTGCCTTTGCAGCCAGGTGGTGAACATGCAGTGTTTGGGACACATAATCGCCTGCTTGGGCTAGCAGATGGGCTTTATCTCGAGGCCATCGCCATCGACCCCGAGGCAACTCCGCAGCGCCGTCCCTGCTGGTTTGATCTGGACAGGTTCTCTGGTGCCCCTCGGATCAGCAACTGGATTTGCCGCTGTACTGATTTGCCCGCGAAGTTGACCCAGTTGCCAAAGGGGGCGGGCGACCTGGTTTCGCTGACTCGGGGCGACCTGAAATGGGACATGGCCGTTCCGGCGGATGGTATTTTGCCCTATGACAACAAATTCCCGGCGCTGATTGAATGGCATTCCGCTCATCCGGCGCCTCTGTTGCAACAGCAAGGATGTCGGTTACATCATCTGCTGGTTTCCCACCCCAAGGCTGAGACCCTGCAAAAGGCGTTGTCTCTCTTTGATCCGCTGGTGCGCTTTGAAACCGGGCCTGCGGGGTTTGAAGCGGAGTTCGACACGCCACATGGGCGACGCCTATTGCGTTAAAAATGGGCAGCCTTGGCAGGGAACTGCCGGTCGCCGCTGTAATCTGCGCCCGCAAAGGCGCCGCAAGCCTGACAAAAGATGCTTTTGACGCTAGGGTTTTTACATGTCTCTTTGGTCCAGAATTTCAGATGCGCTCGCTGCCCTGGGGCAGGGGGAAAGCCTTTCAGATGTGTTTGATCGCCTGCGGGCCCCGCCAGAGCGTTCGGTTGCCTTTGCCATTGCGGTGATCGCACTGGGGGCCAAGATGGCCAAGGCGGACGGCCAGGTGACCCGCGATGAAGTCACCGCCTTTCGAGAGGTGTTTCAGATTGCCCAGAATGATGAGGCCGGCGCGGCACGGGTCTTTGACATGGCTCGCACTGACATTGCCGGCTATCAGGACTACGCGGCCCGCATCCAACGGATGTTTGCCACAGATGCCACCACGCTGTGCGATTTGATGGAGGGGCTGTTCCATATCGCCATGGCGGATGGGTTCTATCACCCCGGCGAAAATGAGTTTCTAGAGGATGTGAGCCGGATCTTTGGCCAGACACCGGAGCAGTTTCAGGCGCTTAGGGCGCGTTTTGTCCCGGATGCACCCAAAGATCCCTATACGGTGCTTGGCGTGTCGCCAGATATGCCACGCGAGGAGATCCGGAAATATTGGCGCAAGCTGGTCCGCGATACCCACCCGGATGCCATGATCGGACGCGGGGTCCCGGAAGAAGCTGTACGCCTGGCCGAAAAGCGCATGATTGACATCAATCGGGCCTGGGACCAGATCAACGGATGTACAAAGCATGCGCCTGGTCACCTATAATATCGAATGGTTCGCGCATCTGTTTGATGATGCAGACAACCTGATGCTGGATGACCAGCCCTCGGGGCGCTATGGCGTGGATCGTTATACGCAGGGGCGGGCGATTGCTCATGTGTTGCAGCGTCTGGACGCGGATGCGGTGATGGTTGTTGAAGCGCCAAATACCGGGCGCAAACAGCGCTGTACCCGGGCGCTGGAACGGTTTGCTGCCGAGGCGGGTTTGCGCACGGACACTGCTGTCTCTGGCTTTGCCACTGACACGCATCAAGAAATCGCCCTGCTCTTTGACCCTGCCGTGTTGGACGTCAAGGCGGACCCGCAGTCCAGCAAACGCGCCCCACGGTTTGACGATAGCTTTGAAATTGATCTGGATGTTGACGACCGTTTGGACCTTGTGCGCTTTTCCAAACCACCACTGGAGCTGCAGGTTCGAACAAAGGGGGGCATGGCGCTGCGCCTGATTGGAGCACATCTCAAGTCCAAGGCCCCGCATGGGGCCGAAACGGCAGAGGAAGTGGCACGGATATCCATCGCGAACCGCCGCAAGCAACTGGCGCAGGCGATCTGGCTGCACCGGCGTGTCAAAGAACATGTGGAAGCCGGGGACAACGTTATTGTTATGGGGGATCTCAACGACGGGCCAGGGCTGGACGAATATGAACGTCTGTTTGGTAAATCTTCAGTAGAGATCGTCATGGGGGCAGAGCTGACCGATCCCCATGCACAAAGCCTGCTGAAGCCGCGTGAACCTGTGCTGCCCTCCACCTCGCGTTTCTACAATCCCGAGACAAAGCGCTATTTTCGGGCCTTGCTGGACTACATTATGATTTCCCACGGGCTGCAGCCCCATGGGCCGCACTGGCGTATCTGGCACCCGTTTGAGGATGCGGAATGTTATGATGACATTCCCCTACGGGAGGCTCTTTTGGCGGCTTCGGATCATTTTCCCGTCTCTTTAGATCTCAAGTTGACTTAAAATTCTTACGCAGAGCGTTTATATTGGCCCTATGAAACATCTTCTCATTTCCGCCCTTGTCGCCGTATCTTTGATGGCCTCCCCTCTTGCTGCTCAGGATCAGGAGGGAGTGGATGGCTCCAGCCTGATGGAGCGCGGAGCGGAGCTTTTCTGGAAGGGGCTGCGCGAAGAGATAGCGCCCTCGCTGCAAGAGCTGGAAGAGCTAATGTCGAAAATCGGCCCTTCAATGCAGAGTTTCCTAGCGGAAATGGGGCCCGCACTGGCAGAAATCGCGGACAAAGTAGAAGACTGGAGCCGCTACGAGGCACCAGAGATCCTGCCTAATGGCGATATCATCATTCGTCGCAAACCAGACCTGCCAGATGCCGAGACAGCGGATGAGGCCGAAGACGGGGCCACAGATATCTGATTGATTGCGCCTCTGCGCCTATTGCCGTTAGGGACACAAAACCAGAGGCGCAAAGTGTCCCTATTTGGTGATCTTAACGCTTAAATCTGCGTTCAAGGTGTTTGCCAAAGAATGCAGGCGGGACTCGGCCACCTCGCCAAACAGATCCTCAGAGGCGCGGGGCAGTTCCAGGCAGAGATGACGTTTGCGGGGTTGCCACTTGAGTTTGCCGATGTCGCCATCCTCGCTGACCATGAGCATTGCGCCAAACCGCATGGCCTTACCCAAGATCTCTGCTTCTTTCTGGCCCTTGTCGTCCAAAAGATCATAGAGATACTCAAAGGCGGTTCCCTCTCTTTTGTTGCGGTATCGATGCAACAAAGCGAGGCCCAGAAATATCCGTTCAGAGTGTTTTAGCCCGCCGAGATTGGCGCGGGTGGCATTGTCAAAACAGACTTCGGCACGATAATCGGGGTGGGCACGCCAGCTGACATCATGCAACAGGCAGGCGGCCTTAATCAGGCGTTTTTGAGTTTGCGGACCTGAGTTGAACAGGGGGCTGACAAAATCATAGAGCGTCTTGCCAAAGCCAGGTAGCCGGGCATCCTTGGCCTCAGCAAAGCGGCAGGATTCCACCAGCGGGTCGCGGTTCCGCAGCCGTTGCGGCATTTGCTCGTACAATAGGCCTTCGCGAATACCATAGCTGGAAACAGCAATGTCCTTTGGCTTGAAGGTTTTGACCAGGCGCGACAGCACGTCAATAGCATAGGGCACCAGCGTCATCCGCGCACTGGATATGCCACAGGCAGAGCGCAGTTCTTCGATATCGGTGGCATCGATGAATTTAAGGGTATCGCGGACATCGCGCGCGGTCATGCGGTATTCATGCAGAACCCGCAAAGGGTATCCGCGTCGCATCATGTCGACACGGGCAATGGCACGCCAACTGCCGCCCACCAGAAACAGACGGTCGGTCTGCTGGCCCATCTCCGCGCTCAGTTCCTTCATGACAGAGGAAATATGCGCCTTGCGCCCGCGTCTGCCGCCTTTGATATCGCGCAGTTTTAGCGGTCCAAGCGATGAGGTGACGCGCTTGCCGACCTCGCCATCGTGGATTTCTGCCAGCTCCATCGACGAGCCGCCAATGTCGCAAACTAAGCCATAGGAGCCAGGCCAGCCCAATAGCACGCCCTGAGCCGACAGCCGGGCTTCCTCGCGCCCGTCAATGACCCAGATCTTTAGCCCTGTTTCGCGCAAAACTTCGTCGCAGAAATCGGGACCATCTTTGGCGTCACGCACGGCTGCGGTGGCCACCACGGAAAGGCCCGGCAGGCCCATCCCCTGGGCCAGATGTTGAAAGCGGCGCAGCGCCGCCAGCGCCCGCACCCGGCCTTTGGGGTTCAGTTTACCTGTCTCGGATAGACCTGCGCCCAGTGCACACATGATTTTTTCGTTGTAGAAATAGGCTGGACTGCGTGCGGCGCCATCAAAAATCACCATACGAACTGAGTTTGACCCGACATCGACCACTCCAACTCGGGATAGGTCGCGGGCGCTGGGGTCTTCAAACACCGGGCCACCAAAGGGATCCCAATCGGGGCGGGGGCTGTCCGTACTGGGTGTCATTGGCGCCTCATCAAATCAGCATTGCGTAGTTCACGATGGGCCAAGCCCAAAGCAGGGTCAATCGCTCGGAGTTGCGACATTTTTGGTCTCTTTTTGCAGATCAATTGGGGGATCTTGTGACATCAGTCTGACCGCAAGAGGGCGCGACAGCCTGCGCCCTTCTGAGAGGGCGAGATTGTCGAGCTGTTTAACGATGACTGCAGCGGCCGCAAAGGAGCGATCCATATGTGCAACCAGATAGGGGATGACATCGGGTTTGGGCGTTACCTGCCTGTCATTAAAAAGTTTTGCCAATACGACGGCCAGCAGGGCATCATCCGGGGCCTGCAGCTCTGCATGGGTTGCGGCCTGGACGCGGCTTTGCAGATCGGCCAGCGAGAGCTGCCAGAGATTGGGGGCCGCGCGCCCGGTAAGCATCAAGGCATGGCCATTGGAGAGCACCAGATTGTGCAGATGGAACAGGGCATTTTGTGCCTCTGGATTGCCAGCAATCGCAGGAACATCTTCCACCACCACCGGAGCCTGAGCCAACTCGGGCACCAGATCTTCCTTCAGATCGCAGGCCTGCAGGATCTTGGCGCCGGTTTGACTGGCCCAGACATGGGCAAGATGGGTTTTGCCTGAACCCGCAGGTCCGGTCAGTACCAGTTTGCCGCTGGGCCAGTGAAACGAGGGATCCAGCAGGGCTACGGCCATGGCATTGGAGGGTGCCACAAAGAAATCGTCCCGCCCAAGCGCTGTTTTGGCGGGCAGATCAAAGCTGAGTTGCTGGGCCATGCTAGTGCTCGTCATGCAGCTGTGAGGCGGGATGCTCAAACCCCCGATACAAGCGGCTGTCGAGGTACCGTTCAACCAGGAAACGCGCAACCACGCCCAGCGCCGCTGCCAGGGGAACGGCGACAAGCATGCCGACAAAGCCAAAGAGGGCTCCAAAGACCGAAAGAGCTAGCAAAAGCCAGACCGGGTGCAATCCGACGGAGTTCCCCACGAGCTTGGGGGTGAGATAGTTGCCTTCGATAACCTGACCAAAAGCAAAGATTGCCCCAACGATCCCAATTGACCACCAGTCGCCCCAAAACTGGAACAGCGCGAGCCCAATGGCCAATGCGCCGCCAATCAACGCGCCAAGATAGGGGATAAAGGTGACCAACCCGGCGATAAAGCCCACGGCCAGGCCAAAGTTGAGACCAACAATCATCAGTGTAATGGCATAGTAGCTGCCCAGGATCAGACAGACGGTGCCCATGCCACGAATAAAGGAGGCCAGAACCGCGTCGATCTGCGCCATCAGGTGGCGGATGACCGGCGCGTGATCACGTGGCAGAAGCGCGTCAACACGGACAATCATCCGGTCCCAGTCCAGCAGGAGGTAGACCGCGACAACCGGAACAATAACAAACAATACCAAAACATTAAGGAGCGAAGCTGCAGAGCCGGCGATCCCCTCAATAAGTTCAATTCCTTTGCCCTGAAGGGTGCCGACAATTGAGGCGATGGTTTGTTGCGCCCGGCTGCCTTCGGTAAAGATCGACGGAAAGTGGGTCTGAGCGAAGTTGCGCAGATCCTTAAATGCCTGGGGCAGGGTTTCTGTCAGTTCAATCATCTGGTTGATCAGGGTCGGCAACACGATGAGCAAAGCCAGCAAGAAGATCAGCACCGAGAGAACGACAATCACTGCGGTTGCCGATGCGCGGCTCAAACCCATAGTTTCCAGCCTGTCGGCGATCGGGTCAATCAGATAGGCAATGGCTGCGCCGAGTACAAAGGGCAGAAGAACATCCCCCAGCGCCCACATTACGATGGAAAAAACCAAGGCGGCAATGCCCCAGTATTTGAACTGTTTCTTTGCCGGAAGAGCCATGTGCTGCCTGCCTTTGCCCATGAAAAATCAGAAGGTCCAAAAACAGTCATTGCCCAAAGGGTGCTTGGCTTGCAAGGGCGGAAGTAGAAATCTACTGGGCAAGGCGTTTTCCCGCGCCCCGCTCTGTCGTTGATAGGCAGGCCGTGTTGGGGCATTGATGATATTGTCTCTTCCAATGACAGGGCTGTCAGGGGCAGGTATTCGGCGCCCCCTAGCAGCATCGAGCAATAAGAGATCGCACATAGCAGGCTCCCGAGGGCAGGGTGCAAAGGCCTTGTCCGTCGCGTTGGCTCACGGTTCCGGCGCCTTCTCTTGACCTCTAAGAGCGCACAGGGACGATGGCCGATTGCTTGCTGGGGCCTGATGGATTAGACCGCAGTAGAAACCCATCGTGAGAATGAGACCGACATGCGCCTGTCCCGCTACTTCCTGCCTGTTCTAAAAGAGAACCCCTCTGAAGCCCAAATTGTCAGCCACCGTTACATGCTGCGGGCTGGCATGATCAAGCAATCTTCCGCTGGGATCTACTCCTGGCTGCCGCTTGGCTTCAAAGTGCTGAAAAAGCTGGAAGGCATCGTGCACGAGGAGCAACAGCGCGCGGGCCACATGCCCATGTTGATGCCCACCATCCAAAGCGCCGATCTGTGGCGTGAATCTGGTCGCTATGATGACTACGGCCAGGAAATGCTTCGCGTTGAAGATCGCCACGGTCGTGACATGCTCTTCACCCCTACAGCGGAAGAGTTGATCACAGATATCTTCCGCGCCCATGTCAGCAGCTACAAGGATCTGCCGCTGACTATGTATCAGATCCAGTGGAAATTCCGCGATGAGATCCGCCCGCGCTTTGGCGTGATGCGGGGCCGAGAATTCTATATGAAGGATGGCTATAACTTCGATCTCAGCAAAGAGGACGCGCTGCACGCATATAACCGTCACCTGGTCACCTATCTGCGCACCTACGAGCGCATGGGGCTGCAGGCGATTCCAATGCGTGCCGATGGTGGCCCCATTGGGGGCGACTATACCCATGAGTTCCTGGTGCTGGCGGAAACCGGTGAATCCGAGGTCTTTTATGATTCTGCCGTCACGGATCTGACCTTTGGTGATCGCGAGATCGACTACGACAATGTCGAACAGTGCCAGAGTGTTCTGGAGGAGTTCACCTCCAAATATGCCCGTACTGATGAAACCCACGATGAGGCGCTGTTCAACGAAGTGCCGGAAGAGCGTCGCCGGGTGGCCCGCGGAATCGAGGTTGGCCAGATCTTTTACTTTGGCACCAAGTATTCCGATGCTTTGAATGCCACGGTTCAGGGGCCTGATGGAAAACCCACTCCGGTTCACATGGGCTCCCACGGCATTGGTGTTTCGCGTCTTTTGGGCGCGATCATTGAGGCCAGCCACGACGACAAGGGCATCATCTGGCCCGAGGGGGTGACGCCGTTCCACTGTGGGATCGTCAACCTGAAGCAGGGCGATGACGAGGCCGATGCGGCCTGTAACCAGCTATATGCGGCAATGACTGCGCTGGGCTTGGAGCCACTTTATGATGACCGTAAGGAGCGCGCAGGCGGAAAATTTGCCACCATGGATCTGATCGGTCTGCCCTGGCGCATTACCGTTGGTCCCCGCGGGCTGAAAAATGGCGTGGTTGAACTGACCAGCCGCCGCACTGGTGAAAGTGAAGAGCTGAGCCCAGAAGACGCGGTAAAGAAAGTGGCAGCAATTTATGCCTCGCATCAGTCTGGCCGCGGGTTCTGATCAGGGCCAGAAGTCCAGACCGCAGACATAATGACCAAGATCAAACACAAGAATAAGGGGGCAACCATCTGGTTTGCCCCCTTAGGTTTTTGCAGACGATAGCCTCTTTAAGAGGCGCGACTGAACTTGGCATCCGCAGGCATATGGGCATCAAAGAGGCTGGCAATAATCCGGGTCATGGGGCGACCATTGGGACTTATTTCCAGCTTTTGATCATCCAGGGTCACCAATGCACCAAAGCGCTCCACCACCTTTGCCAGATCCGGTGCCAAACTTGCAGTCAGCGGGCCAAATTGCTGCTCCAATGCTTCCCTGTCCAAGGCAAAGTCGCACATGATCATTTCAATGGCGCGGGCGCGCATCTGATCTTCGGCGGACATCTCATGGCCGCGGGCTCCGGCCAACTGTCCGGCCTCGATCTGTTTGACATAGGCCGGGGTCGCGGAGGCGTTTTGTACATAGCCGTCTGGAAATCGAGAAATGGACGAGGCACCAATGCCGATAAGGGCAGGGCAGATGTCTTCGGTATAGCCCTGGAAATTGCGTCGCAAATGGCCGGTACGGGCGGCCTTGGCAAGGCCATCTTCGGGCAGGGCAAAATGATCAATGCCAATGGTGTCGAAACCGGCCTCGGCAAAAGCGGTGGCTGACTGCACCGCCAGCGCGTATCGGGCGGGGTCATCCGGCAGTACAGTCTCGTCGATCAATTGTTGGCGCTTGGCGACCCAAGGAACATGGGCATAGCCAAATAGCGCGATGCGATCCGGCTTGAGGCTCAAAACCTTGTTCAGGGTGTCCGCCATCCGGGTGGGGGTCTGGTGCGGCAAGCCATAGACCAGATCGGCGTTCAGTGACGTGATCCCAGCGGCACGCAGATCTTCGACACAGGCCAGGGTTGCTTCATAGGGTTGCTTGCGCCCAATGGCTTCTTGCACCAGGGGATCAAAATCCTGAATGCCGATACTCGCCCGGTTCATGCCCTCTGCGGCGAGGGCCGCGATCTTGTCCTGGTCGACCAGCGTCGGGTCGATCTCAACCGAGAATTCCCAATCCGGGGTCTTGGAAAACACATTCTTTACGGCGCGGGCCAGTCGGTGGATCAGGGCAGGGGGGAGGATAGTCGGTGTGCCGCCGCCCCAATGCAGCCGCCTCATTTTTAGCCCCTCAGGCAGTTCTTTTGCCAGGAGAGCCAGCTCGGCCTCAAGGGTTCCGATGTAGCTTTCGACCGGGCTTAGCGATTGGGTGCCCTGGGTTCGGCAGGCGCAAAACCAGCACAGGCGTTCGCAAAACGGGATGTGGATATAGACCGAGACCGGCATATCCGGGTCCAGGGCTGCCAGTTGTTGCCGTTGTGATGCATGCCCGACAGTGGGGCTGAACACCGGGGCGGTGGGATAGGAAGTATAGCGGGGCACGCGGCTGTCAAAAAGCCCAAGCGCGGCAAGGCGATCAATCTGTTTCATGACTCCCATTTGTCTCTTATGGTAGGGTCTCGCTTTGCGCAGGATCAAAAAGGGAAGAAAAATTAGACTCAGCGTCGACTTTGAGCATTCCCACTTCTGACTGATCAAGTATATGAAAAGAATTCGAAAAATCGGAGTATTGCGCCGGCTTTGTAGTGCGAGATATAATTACAGTATGAGCTGATTTTTCCGTTTGACCTCCGTGGAGCATCCCCTTATACGCCCCTCACGACACCTGCCCAGGTGGCGGAATTGGTAGACGCGCTAGCTTCAGGTGCTAGTATTGGCAACGATGTGGAGGTTCGAGTCCTCTCCTGGGCACCAACACCCTGTATCAGGGTGCTTCAGAAAATCTCAGATGAATGCAAAAATGAACCGTACCAGACGGTTAGTTGTCTCATGGGGTTCCATTGTGGATCACTCAATCCCATACTCAGAGGTGGACTGAGGGGTGGGCCGGATTGACGGCACTACACAAACTATCAGCACGAACGATCAAGACCCTCTCAAAGGGCAAATATGGCGATGGTGCAGGCTTGTGGCTTTCGAAAAGCGATCTCGACGGAGGTAAGTGGTTCTTGCGGTATACTATTCACGGTCAACGACGGAAGCTCGCCACCAAGCAAGTCACTGGCGGGAAGTGGTTCGGCTCGGGAAAGATCCCATTCGGGAAAGGGAACGCCTCAAGCGTGAAGCGGCTAAACCAGTCATGACGCTGGAAATGGTTGCCCGAGAAGCCTTTGAGGCCAAGAAAACGGGTTTGAAGGCTGACGGTAAGGCGGGCCGATGGATGAGCCCTATTGAGTTACATGTTTTGCCAAAGTTCGGCCGCATCCCTATCGGCGAAATTGACCAAACCGATGTAAAGCGGATCTTGAGCCCAATTTGGCGAACCAAATCAGACACAGCTCGAAAAGTTGTAAGCCGATTGAGGTACATTATAAAGTATGCAGCAGCCTCCAAACTAGAAGTCGACATTCAAGCTGTTGACTTAGCGGTCATCCTGCTTGGGGAAACCGGCCACGTTTCAAAGAACATTTCCGCGATGAACTGGAAAGATGTGCCGAAATTCTATCAAGGTCTCGAAGATAGAGCGGTCAGTCATCTTGCCGTGCGTTTCCTTATCTTGACTGGAGTGCGGGCAAAGCCTGTTCTTTCCGTTGTCATATAAAATGGGGCATCAGAGCGGATTGAGCTTTGGAGGCTCTGGTTCGTTAGTGTGATTGATTATGCGGCTTGTTTTTGGTGTTGCAAGCGGCGGTTTTGGATTGTCAGTTTCTTGATCTTTGCCCTTTCTCTGATGATTGCTTTGTCGCGCCCAAAATAGACGTCTGCCGGTGTGACGTTGTTAAGGCTCTCGTGGTAGCGTTCGTTGTTGTAGTAATCGACGAACGCCCCGATCTGGCGCTCGAGATCACCCGGCAGATAGTAGTTCTCCAGTAGAACCCGGTTCTTCATCGTTTGATGCCAGCGTTCAATTTTGCCCTGAGTTTGTGGATGGAACGGTGCGCCGCGAACGTGATCCATTTTCTGATCTTCCAGCCATTCAGCCAAATCGCCTGAGATGTAACAGGACCCGTTGTCGCTCAGCAGGCGAGGCATGTGCCGAACGACGGCCTGATCGCATCCAGACGCCGCCAGAGCCAGTTCAATCGTGTCAGTCACATCCACGGCCCGCATGT
>CAJXIL010000011.1 GCA_913054455.1 uncultured Roseobacter sp. | reverse complement strand
CCAGCCCCGATGGAACCCCCGCCAGCCGTTTTGCCTTTGGCACAATGCAGTTTGGCGGCCGTGCGGATTCAGCCCAATCTGCCCAGATCTATGCCGCCTGTCGCGCAGCCGGGATCACCCATTTTGACACCGCCTGGGTTTATACAGATGGCCACAGCGAAGAGATCCTGGGGAATCTCATTAAACCCGAGCGCGAAAAGCTGATCATCGCCAGCAAGGTTGGGTATACTGGTGGCGCCGGGGCGCAGAACATGCAGGCGCAGTTTGACACAAGTCGGGCGCGCATGGGCCTTGATTGCATCGATATTCTCTATCTGCACCGGTTTGATGATCAAACCGATCTGCGCGAAACCCTGGGCTGGTTTGCCGCCCGCAAAGCGGCCGGGGATATTCGCTACATCGGCCTGTCGAACTTTGCCGCCTGGCAGGTGATGAAGGCGCAGATGCTGGGGGCCGATCTGGGATTTGCGACGGATATCCTGCAGCCGATGTATTCGCTGGTTAAACGCCAGGCAGAGGTCGAAATCTTGCCGATGTGCGCCGATCAGGACATTGCCATTGCGCCCTACTCCCCACTGGGCGGCGGGTTGCTCACAGGGAAATACGCCAGCGGAGAGACCGGACGGTTGAGCGAAGATGCTCGTTACAACAGCCGCTATGGTCAGGCCTGGATGCATGACACCGCCAAAGGGTTAAGCAAGTTGGCTGAGGCCCATGGTGCCTCCCCCGCGACACTGGCCGTGGCCTGGGCCGCCGCCCACCCGACGATCCCGATGCCGATCATTTCGGGGCGCACGGTAGAGCAAATCGCCCCCTCGCTGGCCGCACTCGATTTCAAAATGGATGCTGGGCTTTATGAACAGATTTCAGCGCTCAGCCCGCGCCCGGCGCCGGCGACAGACAGGCTAGAAGAACAGGAGATGGGCGCATGAAGTGTGACTTTCTGATCATTGGCGGCGGTATCGCCGGCGCCAGCGCTGCTGCCCGCCTGTCAGAGCTGGGACAGGTGGTGCTTCTGGAGATGGAAGAGGCGCTTGGCTATCATGCCTCAGGGCGCTCGGCTGCCATGTTCGAGGAAAACTACGGCCCCGCTCCGGTGGTTGCATTGAACAAAGCCAGTGCCGAATACCACCACTGCGCAAATGGCGGTTATCTAACGTCGCGCGGGTTTATGCTGATCTCTGGCCCTGGACAAGAGCAGCAGTTTCGCGATGACATCAAAGAGCTGCATCTCGACGAGATCACCTTCGCCGAGGCCCAGAACCGGGTGCCAATCCTGAATCCCAAGACCGTCACCCATGCCGGGTTGCATGAGGCGGCGCAGGATCTGGATACGGACCGAATGGTACAGGATTTTGCCAAGGTGGCCCGCGCTGCCGAGGGCAGGATTGTCACCCGCGCCAAGGTCACTGCGATCCGTCGCGATGCAGGCGGCTGGCAGGTCGAGGCAGGCGGCGAGATCTACGCCGCCAAACAGCTGGTCAATGCCGCCGGTGCCTGGGTGGATGAAATCGCGGCACTGGCTG
This sequence comes from uncultured Roseobacter sp., assembly GCA_913054455.1. Classification (GTDB taxonomy): domain Bacteria; phylum Pseudomonadota; class Alphaproteobacteria; order Rhodobacterales; family Rhodobacteraceae; genus Pseudophaeobacter. The sequence continues at coordinate 46,385 of CAJXIL010000011.1, read as the reverse complement.
GTGTTGCCCCCATTGGTATCCAGCCCAAACGCCGCTCCATGGCACGGCTGCCCGCGCCCGGAGGGCATGATGTCACCAAATGGCCCATGTTGATGGGCGTCGGTGAGAGCTGGTATGCTAAACCCGATGCTGGCAAGCTGCTGGTTTCCCCAGCTGATGCCGATCTGGTTGCCCCCCATGACGCCTATGCTGATGACATGGTGCTGGCTGAAGGGCTGGCGCGTTATGAAGAGATGGTCACCACCCCTGTGACCCGTGTAGAGAGCAACTGGGCAGGGCTGCGCAGCTTCTCTCCGGATGGCAGTTTGGTCCTAGGCCCGGATCCGGAGGAACCCGATTTTATCTGGTGTGCAGCGCAGGGCGGCTATGGATTTCAGACCGCTCCAGCAGCCGCGCGCCTGCTAGCAGATCTGGTTGGGGGCCACGCCTCTGAACTGGACGCCGCCACTCGCGCGGCCCTGTCCCCACAGAGGCTGCGCTGATGCCTGTTCGGTCCGTTCCAGGTAGTGCCTCCATTGCCAATCCTGAAGGCGGCAAGCTCTTCGCCCCCTCAGCCGAGCGCAATCGGGCAGTGTTGAGCAATCTGCTAGAACAGGTTGCCCCCGCCTCTGGCTGCAATGCGCTGGAACTGGCCAGTGGCACAGGGCAGCATGTGACCGGTTATGCCACTCGGCTGCCACAGTACAGCTGGCAACCCACTGAGGCAGACCCAGGCCGATTGCAAAGCATTGACGCCCATGTGGCGGAAGCAGGACTGAACAACGTACGTCCCGCGATATCTCTGGATGCCACCTCTGCGGGTTGGGGGGCGGCGCAGGCTTCTCAAGACCTCATCATGCTGTCCAATCTGCTGCATCTGATCAGCGCTGCTGAAGCGCAGTGCCTGATCCGCGAGGCTGCACATGCGTTAGCCATTGGCGGGCGCTTGGTCATCTATGGCCCCTTTTCGCGCGGCGGAGAGCTGACCAGTCCCGGGGACGAGAGGTTTCACGCCTCGCTCCAGGCCCATGATCCAGAGACCGGCTACAAGGATGATTTCGACCTTCTAGACTGGGCTGAGGCCGCAGGGCTCACCCCAGTTAAAGTCATCGAAATGCCCGCCAATAATCTGGCATTTGTCTTTAGCAAAGACACGCTTTAGGCTCATTGGTCTGCTGGTGTATCTGCGCCCGCATCCCATGACCTAGATCAAGGATCGACTGATAGGAGCCGCCTACACCTTCGATAAGTGGAATATTTATCGAAGGGAATAAAATGGACTGGCAAACCAAATTGGATGACACCCGTCAGGGGCTGCGCAGGCTCAACAAGGCGATCCCGGACACGGCGCAGGCCTTTGGCGCGCTGGGAAAATCCGTAAAACAAGGTGGCGTGTTAGAGTTCAAACACAAGGAGTTTGTCGCCCTGGGGATTGCAGTCGCGGTGCGCTGTGACGATTGCATCGGGCTACATGTGGAGACCCTGGTCAAGGCTGGCGCCACCCGCGAAGAAGTCTCTGACGTGCTGGCGATGTCGATCCAGATGGGAGGAGGTCCAGCCATGATGTATGCCGCCAAGGCGCTGACCTGTTTTGATGAGCTAACAGGCAGCTAACAGCCGTTCACAAAACGGCCCGATTGAGGAACAGCCCGCCCCAAACACGATCCCTGGGAGCAGGCTGTTCTATCGAAGGATTGGCCCAGATCGGCTTATAGCAGGAAATCGGCCTCTGTCAGCAGGCTGACATCGTTCAAATTCACCCGCATATCAGCGACACCATCGCCGTTGATGTCCACCACGATCCTGACCCCGGATGCCGTGGTCAGATAGCCTACCTCGGCACCAGTACCTGAAAAACTATCTGTAGAGATAAAATCAAAATCGGCCATATTGGAAAGGTCGATCCGATCCACGCCCGTTTCAAAATCCTCGATCAGATCCGTCTGAGCAAAGGTGCTTTCCCCCGCCGACAGGAACACAAAGACATCCTCTCCGCTGCCGCCACTCATGGTATCCCGACCATAACCACCTACAAGGATGTCGTCCCCAGAACCGCCAAACAGCATATCTCTGCCAGCACCGCCAAGCAGCTGATCATCGCCAGAATACCCATGCAGTTCATCATTTCCACTGCTGCCGAACATGTTATCCTGTCCTGTGCCGCCAAACATTGAATCTGCACCAGCACCACCGTCCATGTCGTCGTCGCCGGCCTGCCCTCGCATCACGTCATTGCCGTCGTCGCCATTCATGGTGTCATCGTCCTGACCGCCATACAGCAAGTCATTTCCAAGACCACCAGACAGTGTATCATTGCCAGAGCCGCCGCTCACAATATCGTTGCCAGCATCGCCGTTCGCCAGATCGTCGCCAGAACCCGCAGAGAGGGTGTCATTGTCGTCGCCACCAGACAGGCTGTCATTGCCGGTCCCGCCGCCTAGCCATTCGCTGCCGGCCCCTCCGTCCAGATTGTCATCGCCAGCGCCACCCACATGAATGTCATCGCCATCCCCGCCGAGCAAGATGTCGTCACCGGCCCCTCCGTTGAGGACGTCATCCCCTACTCCGCCAGACAGGCTGTCATCGCCAGAGCCCGCTATCAGCCTATCAACACCGTCCTCGCCTGACAGGCTGTCATCCCCGGCGCCGCCATTAAGAAGGTCATTGTGGTTGCCACCGCTTAGGCTGTCGTCGCCAGCGCCCCCATCGAGAGTGTCAAACCCGTCGCCACCAGACAGGGTATCGTTCCCGCCGCGACCAAAGAGTTGGTCATTTCCCTCGTCGCCGGAGAAAGTGTCATTATGGTCGGCGCCATACATTTCGTCGCTGCCACCGCCGCCATAAACAGTGCCGGAAACATAGCCAGTTCCACTGGCGGTATAGGTATCACGACCAGTGGAAAAACGGACATTGCCAAAAATTTGACCGCTATTCTCGACGGAATCGGAGGCACCGGTCTCCGATCCAAAATAGATATTTCCCTTGATCGTGCCGGAATTCACGACATCTACAAGAAAACTGCGCGTCCCAAAGGATATGTTGCCAATAATAGTGCCGCCTAGGTTTTGAAGACTATCTTGCGTGCAATTCTCACTGCCAAAGCTGATATTCCCTATGATTTCCCCAGTGTTGGTCACCTCGTCCGTACCGTCATTCAGGCTGATCGCCCCCACCATTCTCCCACTGTTCCAAATGGTATCCCTGTAGCTATTCCCCAGGTAAGCGACGCCGTCCGCGGTGGAGATAAGACCGGTGTTGATCAGATCGCCATCGGAAAAACTGGAAGTTCCTGTGTTTCTAACGCCATATCTATCTCCCAGGAGACTCCCAGAATTAACAATTGAAAAGTCCCCTCCCAGGGAGACTGCCGTAGACCCCGAAATGGTTCCAGAATTGGTCAGTTCTGCATCTTCACCAGTAACCAAGACGCCCGTCGTCGAGGAAGTCGTGGTACCCACGCCGGTGATAAGACCGGTGTTGGTGATAACTGCGTCCTCACCACCCAACTCAACCCCATTATACCCGGTGATTTCACCGTTGTTGGTGATAACCGCGTAATTCCCACCCAGTTCAATACCGTTCTCCCTTCCCACCATGTCCAAGCTCTGGACGCGACCAGTGTCGGAAACCGTGACAAAGACATGTGTGGTCGTGCCGCCAAAGATTGCCGCCCCATCAGTATTCACCAGGGAGCCATCGACGTTGATATTACGACGCGCATCCGCACCACTGACTTGGACAAGACCAGTCGTTTCACTCCCAAAATGTAGCACCCCCTCTTTGAGGTAGTAATAGTCGCCGCCTGCTGAGATGGTCCGTTTAACCGAAGTGTCTGATGTGACGAGGTAGCTGGTCATTGAAATGCCCCTTTGAGATATTGCATGTCGTCCCCGCTAGCGGGGCAAAAAAGGTCCGAAAAATGAATGCGCCTAAGTGGGCTGTGCGAATGCAATGAGCCGACGCGCTGAAAGCTGAGTAGATCGCACGGCTCCCTGCCAGATGGGAAAAATCCCCCGCGCAAGCCGCCGCTCAAAATTCCAAACTGAAAAACATCAATGCACGTGCGATACTCCCCACAGAAATCTCGTAACCTTAGCTGGCATCAAAATCGGGAGTCATACCCCGTTTGGGGTATGACCTGCGAATAATTGCGCTCCGCGTCGGCCTTACAGGCCATCAACGGCTCCCAAAGAACAATGTGCACAGCCACAGGAGCGGCCAAACGCAAGAAATCACATTTCACGCGCGGCCCCACATCGGAAAATTTGTCGACGTCGCCCAAAACGAAAAAGCCCCGGCACCATTCGGGCCGAGGCTTCGTTCTTGTTATATGACCAAAAATCTAGCCGTTTTGGCGAATGGTCGCATTGGTCGGATCGTAGGGGCTGTCGCAGGTGACCGTGGCATCCCACAGCTTATCCTGCAGTTTCACCTTCAGCTTGGTGCCCTCTACTGTCAGCTCTGGCGGCAGGTAGCCCATGCCGATGCTCTTCTCAAAGGCCACCGAATAGCCACCCGAAGTCAAACGCCCGACGCGTGTGCCCTCTTCGGTATAGAGCGCCTCGCGGCCCCAGGGGTCGGCATCGCTCGGACCGTCGATCAGCAGCGTGCAGCATTTCACCCGCACGCCCTTTTCAATCATCGCCTCTTTGCCGTGGAAGTCTTTTTCTAGGTCGATAAAGCGTGGCAGATCGGCCTCGGCGGGGGTCGCATCGCGGCCCAGTTCGGTGCCAAAAGCGCGGTAGCTTTTTTCCATCCGCAGCCAGTTTTGCGCGCGGGCGCCAACCAGTTTCATGCCGTGCTTTTCACCGGCTTTTTCCAGCAGATCAAACAGGTAGTTCTGCATCTCAATCGGGTGGTGCAGTTCCCAGCCCAGCTCACCCGTATAGGCCACACGGATCGCATTGACGGGGCACATGCCCAGTTCAATCTGGCGTGCAGACAGCCAGGGGAAACGCTTGTTGCTGAGCGCGGTTTCGGGATCGACGTCGTTGATCACCTCTTTCATGACATCGCGGGATTTCGGCCCCGCGATGGCGAAGACGCCCCACTGGGTGGTGACATCCTGGATCTCGATATAGCCGAATTCCTCCATCTTGTCTTCAGCGGCCTTGCGCAGGAAGTCGGCGTCATACTCGGTCCAGGCCCCGGCCGAGACCAGATAGTAGTTGTTCTCACCATTGCGGACGATGGTGTATTCGGTGCGGGTGGTGCCCGCCGAGGTCAGCGCATAGGTCAGATTGATGCGGCCAATCTTTGGCAGTTTATTGCAGGTAAACCAATCCAGAAACTGGGTGGCACCGGGGCCCTTGACCACATGTTTGGTAAAGGCGGTGGCATCCACCAGACCGACGCCATTCCGGATCGCCTTGGCCTCGTCCACGGCATATTGCCACCAGCCGCCGCGGCGGAAGGAGCGCGCGTCATGGTCAAAGTTTTCTGGAGCATCCAGGGGGCCAAAATAGTTGGGGCGTTCCCAGCCGTTGACCCAGCCAAATTGTGCGCCACGCTCTTTTTGCCGATCAAAGGCAGGTGAGGTGCGCAACGGGCGGGCCGCAGGGCGTTCTTCGTCGGGGTGGTGCAGAATGTAGACGTGCTCGTAGCACTCTTCGTTCTTGCGCGCGGCAAACTCGGTGGTCATCCAGTTGGAGGAGTACCGCTTGGGGTCGAGGCTCGCCATATCGATCTCGGCTTCGCCGTCCACCATCATCTGGGCCAGGTAATAGCCGGTACCGCCAGCAGCGGTGATACCAAACGAGAAACCCTCAGCCAGCCACATATTGCGCAGGCCCGGTGCCGGACCAACCAGTGGGTTACCATCCGGCGTGTAGCAGATCGGGCCGTTGAAGTCGTCTTTGAGGCCAGAGTCAGCACAGGAGGGCACCCGTTCCGCCATCGCCATATACTGCTCAGCGATCCGGTCCAGATCCAGTGGGAACAGGTCCGCGCGGAAACTGTCGGGCACGCCATGTTCGAACTGCGCGGGCGCACCGCGCTCATAGATCCCCAGGATCCATCCGCCGCGTTCTTCACGAGCGTAGGATTCATTGTCGGCGTCGCGCACAACAGGGTGCTCAGGGTTACCGGCTTCGCGCCATTTGACCAGTTCGGGATCTTTGTCCATGACGATGAACGTATGTTCGACCGGGATCGCAGGCATCTTGATGCCCAGCATCTTGGCGGTGCGTTGCGCGTGGTTACCCGATGCGGTCACAACATGTTCTGCGGTGATCACGACCTGCTCATCAGACGGAATGAGGTTGCCGCCCTTCTCCACCATCTTGGTACAGGTGACTTCCCAATGTGTGCCAGTCCAATGGAAGGCATCCGCCTGCATCTTGCGCACGATCTCGACGCCACGCTGGCGTGCGCCCTTGGCCATGGCCTGTGTTACATCAGCAGGGTTAATGTAGCCGTCTTCTGTATGGTAGATCGCGCCCTTCAGATCGGAGGTCTCGATCAGCGGCCAGCGTTCCTTGATCTGTTCAGGGGTCAGCCACTCATAATCGACATCGCAGGTTTCTGCGGTGGAGGCATAGAGCTTATACTCGTCCATGCGCTCTTCGGTTTGCGCCATGCGCAGATTGCCCACCACGGCAAAACCGGCGTTCAGGCCAGTTTCTTCTTCCAGCTGCTTATAGAAATCGACCGAGTACTTGTGGATGTGAGTGGTCGCATAGGACATGTTGAACAGTGGCAACAGTCCGGCCGCATGCCAGGTCGAGCCGGAGGTCAACTCATCACGCTCGATCAGCATGACGTCATCCCAGCCCGCTTTGGCCAGATGATAGGCAATTGAGGTTCCAACGGCACCACCGCCGACAACCAATGCTTTGACTTGGGTTTTCATGAGGCCATTCTCCGGAACAAGTGACTCGGTTTCTGCATCGGTTATGCCCAAAGCCCAGGAAACCAGGCTAAATCCATCCGACGCAAATACAGCCAAAACCGACCTTTTGGCGCGATCAGGCCTCTGTCGCGACCAATCTCCTCGCTCCTGACCCTTTGGGGTCTATTCCCCGATTACTGGCAGTTCAGTGCCGTCCCACGGCGAATGCAGATACCCGAAGATTCCTCCTCCTGGGGGGCATCTTCTGCCTGCGCCAAATCCTCATGGCCACCGGAAAGGCCTGCGCCTAGGCCAGACCCAAGTCCGGCCCCAAGCCCTGTGACCTTTTGCCAAATCCCCGTTTCTTGATGATCCGCTGCGATATGCTCATCTGATTTGGTGTCATAGCGGCTTTGCACAACGGCCGCATAGTCAGACATGCTCAGCTCACCCGGCTCGAGCCCGGCTTTACGACTTTGCATATTATAGTCGACAGCCACAACTGCCTGGGTACTAAAGACAAGTATTCCCAAGGTTTTTCGCAAACTCATCTGCCCACTCCTAGCACCAGACCCAGATCTCATGGCCAGAATACAATCGGAGTTTGGGAAAATTATGGCAGCTTCGCCTACCAGATTAGCAGAGCGCGGGCATGTATAGAGTTCAGCCTCGTTCAGTGAGGATTTTTCCCGGATTGAGAATGTCGTCGGGATCAAGTGCGGCCTTGATCGCCGCCATATAGCGAGTCGCGGCGCCCAGTTCTTTTTGCAAATAGGGGCGTTTGCCCTGGCCGATACCATGTTCACCTGTGCAGGTGCCGTCCAATGAGATCGCCATGTCATTCAGCCAACTGATAAAGTCATCGGCCTTTTGGCGTTCCTCTGCGTTTTCCATGTCCACCAAGACCAATGCGTGAAAATTACCATCACCGACGTGACCCACAATCGGCGCAACCAGCCCTAAATCCTCGGCTTTTTTCTGAGTTGCGCCAACGCATTCGGCCAGTTTCGAGATTGGCACGCAGACATCAGTGGAAATTCCCTTGGCGCCGGGGCGGATCTGCATGCAGGCCCAATACATGTCATGGCGCGCCTGCCACAGGGCATTGCGCTCTTCTGCAGAGGAAGTCGCCTCGATGTCGAAACCGCCGAACTCATCCGCGATGGCGGCAAAGGTCTCGCTTTGCTCCAAAACGCCTGCATCCGAACCGTGGAATTCAAGCAAAAGCAGCGGTGTTTCTGGCAGGGAAAGCTTGGAATAGCTATTGGCCGCGGCGACGCTCATCTCGTCGAGCAGCTCCATTCGTGCAATGGGAATACCATACTGAATGGTCATCATCACCGCGCGACAGGCATCATCCACCGTGCGGAAGGAACAGCGCGCTGAGCGGATCGCCTCCGGGATGCCCTGCAGGCGCAGGGTGATTTCAGTCATCAGGCCCAATGTTCCCTCAGAGCCGACCATCAACCGCGTCAGATCATAGCCCGCCGAAGATTTCTTGGCCCGCTGCGCGGTACGGATCACTTCGCCATCCGCCATGACCACTTCCAGCGCCAACACATTGTCCTTCATGGTACCATAGCGCACCGCATTGGTACCGGAAGCCCGCGTCGCGGCCATGCCTCCAAGCGAGGCATTGGCACCAGGATCGATGGGAAAGAACAGGCCTTGATCGCGCAGGAAAGTGTTCAGCTGCTCACGGGTGACGCCAGGCTGCACCACAACATCCAGATCCTCTGCATTCACTTGCAGGATCTGATCCATCCGCATCATATCAACACAGATCCCGCCGGCCGGCGCATTGACATGGCCCTCCAGCGAGGTGCCAGTGCCAAAGGGAATAACCGGAACGCCATATTCGGCGCAGGTTTTGACGATGCTGGAAACTTCGGCAGTAGAGGTCGGGAAAACCACGGCATCGGGGGCCTGATTGATTATCCAGGTGGTTGTATGGCCATGCTGCTCGCGGATTGACTGCCCGGTCTGCAACCGTTCACCAAACTGCTGTTTTAGCACCCCAATAGCGGCCTCAATACCAGCCTCATTGCGCGGCAATGCTGTCGCTTGCACCATGTCTTGATCCTCTTTCTTCCCTCAACAACGCATAGCGCTGTTGCCCCAACATCGTGTTGTCATGACAACACAGGCGAACTTATTGCCCAAAAGCGTGGCGGAGGCAAGCCAGGCTCGCCCCTTGCCTTCCCCTCTAAAGGCCACAGATCTCACCCAGCCCTTCACTCGCCCAGCGCAATACCTTCGCGACGCGGATCAGCCCCCCCTTTTAAGGTCTCCCCAATCTCGATGGCATGGAGCCCTGAGTTCAAATCCCGGATATTGACCTTATATCCCAACGCGCTCAGCGCCACTTCCATGGCAGTAGCAGCTGTATCCGCCTCAAGATCATAGGTGCCAAAGCGGTTCACTGCATGGGGAAGCGCAAGCGCCTGCTGTACATCCATGCCCCAATCGGCCCAAGCAACAATAGCCGTTGCCACATAACCGATGATGCGACTGCCACCGGGAGAACCGATCGCCAGGACCGGCGCGCCATCTTTCATCACAATAGTAGGCGCCATGGAAGAGCGTGGTCGCTTCCCTGGCTCCAACCGATTGGCAATAGGCACCCCATCGCGATGGCTGCGGAAAGAGAAATCGGTCAACTCGTTGTTGAGCAAAAACCCATTGCTCATCAAGCGCGAGCCAAACCCATTTTCTATGGTCGTGGTCATCGACAGCACATTTCCGTATTGATCCACAATCGTCAGATGAGAGGTCGACGGAAACTCGATCGAGGCATCGTCAGACCAAACCGGTGCCAATCCGGCGTGATCGAACTCCGGTTTACCCGGTCCGACCTCAGCCAATGCCATCTCGCCAGATAGCAGCTCTGCCCGGCTGGCCAAATAATCTGGATCTACCAGCCCCTTGGCTGGGACCGGCACAAAGTCACTATCGGCCATGTAGCGGCCCCGATCAGCAAAAGCGAGCCGCGAAGCATCACCGATCAGCCGCCAGGCCTGAGGGTTTTCTGCACCTAAGGTGGCCAGATCATAGCCGCCCAGCATGCCCAAGATCTGACCAACCGTCAGCGCCCCGGACGAGGGCGGTCCCATGCCGCAAACCTCAAAATCACGATAACTGGCACAGCTCGCCGGCCGTTCCTTTACCTTATACAGCGCCAGGTCCATGGCAGAGAGCACACCAGGGTTGCCCTCTGCCTCCTGCACTGTGCGCACTATATCTGCCGCGATTGGTCCTGTGTAAAAGCCCTCTGCCCCCTCAGAGGCAAGGACACGTAACACATCAGCATAGGCCGAATTTGTCAGGGTATCACCCGCTTGCAGCGCTGTACCCCCGGGCAGGAAATACTCCGCCGTGGCCGGGAAACGCCCTAGCCGATCAGCGTCCCTTGCGATTGATCCGGCCATGCGGGGCGAGACCTCAAACCCCTCTGTTGCCAGGGCAATGCCCGCTTCAAAAAGGGAGGCCCAGTTAGCCCGCCCCCATTTGCGATGGGCTGCCTCCAGCAAGGCCGGCGTGCCGGGGGTGCCAACAGATCGCCCGCCAACAACAGCATCAAAGAACTTAAGGGGCTCGCCAGCCTCATCCTGAAACAAGCGCGGAGTTGCGGCCAAAGGAGCGGTTTCTCGGGCATCCAGCGTGCTGATCTCGCCCGCAGTGGCATCATACCAAACCAAAAAGGCACCGCCCCCCAAACCGGAGGATTGCGGTTCAACCAGCCCCAGAACGGTCTGCACAGCAACCATGGCATCCGCAGCCGTTCCGCCTTGGCGCAAAATCGCAGCACCAGCCTCAACCGCATGGGGATTAGCTGCGGCAATCATCCAGTTCTGCGCCTCGACCGGTGTGCCTGCCGCTTTTGTAACGAGCGAAGCGGCCACAGAAGCGGAACTGGGGGTAAATTCTCCTCCGCTGGCACCTTCTGGCGCAACTGCATCCGCCGCTTCTTGCGCGGCCACTCCGAAGGGTAAAACCACTGCACTCGACAGAGCTAGGCAGGTCAGTAAAACAGTTCTCATGGAAGGCCCTCACACAGCTTATAGATGTATTTGAGCCCTTACAACATGGCTGGCACAACCTGATCCGGTGGTCGATGCCCATCCTCGAAGGTTTTGATATTCAACAGGACTTTCTCACCCATCTCGACCCGACCTTCCAGGGTTGCAGAACCCATATGGGGTAGCAGTACCACATTTGGCAACTCCCGCAAACGTGGATTGATATCAGTGCCCTTCTCGTAGACATCAAGACCAGCTCCAGCAATTTCATTGTTGCGCAGCATGCGGGTCAGCGCGTGTTCGTCGATCACTTCCCCACGCGAGGTATTCACCACCACCGCCGAGGGTTTCATCAGCTTCAAGCGGCGCGCATTCAGTAAATGAAAGGTGGAAGGCGTCGAGGGACAGTTGACCGAAATCACATCCATCCGTGCCACCATTTGATCAAGGCTTTCCCAGTAAGTGGCCTCCAGGTCGGTCTCAATCTCTGGGCGCAACCGGCGGCGGTTGTTGTAATGGATCTGCATGCCAAAAGCGCGGGCTCGACGCGCCACGGCCTGGCCAATCTGGCCCATGCCTAAAATGCCTAGACGACGTCCAGCCAGACGCCCCCCCAGCATCGCAGTAGGCGCCCAGCCCTGCCAGTCTCCCCTTTGCATAACGGCCAGCCCTTCGGGAATACGGCGCACCACGGCCATGATCAAAGCCATCGCCATATCGGCGGTGTCATCCGTCAAAACACCCGGGGTATTGGAAACCAGAATGCCACGTTGGCGAGCAGTGGCCACATCAATATGATCAACCCCGGCCCCGTAGTTGGCAATGAGCTTTAGCTTTTCACCAGCCTGCCCCAAAAGGGCGGCATCAATTGTGTCAGTGACCGTCGGCACAAGCACATCCGCGTCTTTCATAGCTGCGGCCAATTCCTGACGGCTCATCGGTGTATCATCGCTGCGCAACTGCACATCAAACAGCTCGCTCAACCGGGTCTCTACCGGCTCTGGCAACCGTCGCGTTACGACAACACTCAGACGTTCTCTTGCCACTTTTGCTCTCCCCTGGCTTTTCATCGCTTCTCGCTTGATGGCATGGTGGCGCAGGACGGAACCGGGCACAAGAACCGATCCGCCACAACCGGAACAAGTGACGCGGCTTTTTTGCCTTTTGGAGCAGGAAACCGGCCAGGATTTCGGAGTTTAAATTTGGCAGGCTTAACCACGAGCAGAAGTGAGCAGGCAGTGATTAGAAAATTTTCGCAACAGCGCGGTCGCGCAGTGGCGCTATGTGTGGCATTGGGCTGCACCTCCCTAGCTTCAATGGTCGCGGCCTCAGAACGCGGCCCCGTAACCAACCTGCCCCTGCCGCGCTATGTCTCGATGAAGGCCGCCGAGGGCAATGTGCGCCGCGGCCCCTCGCTGACCCATCGCATCGACTGGGTATTCAAACGCCGCGGCATGCCGCTGGAGATCACCGCAGAATTTGGCCATTGGCGCAGGGTGCGCGATCAGGACGGCGCCGGGGGCTGGGTGCATTATGCACTGCTCTCCGGGGCCAGAACCGTGCTGGTACAGGAGGACATGCTGACCCTGCACGCCAAGGCTGATGAACAGGCACCGGTGACAGCGGCCCTTGAATACGGGGTTGTGGCCCGATTGGGCGACTGCGCTTTAACCTGGTGCGAAGTTTCGGTTAGCGGCTTTAGTGGCTGGGCCCCAAAATCAAAACTCTGGGGTGTGATGCCCGAAGAGATCCGCGACTGATCTCGGCCTCGCCCCGCTTACGACTGCGGCTGATCTATCCGGGATCTGCCGCCGAGCGAATGCTCAGCTGGGTGCCACCCAGAGCACGAAAGCTCTTTTGCCTACAAGTGAAAACCAGAATCTGCATCTCATCGGCCTGCAGGGTCAGCGCATCAAAAATTTTCTCGATGCGGGCATCATCCGTATAGACGATCGCATCGTCCAGAATGATCGGTGCCGGCTGCCCTGCCCGCGCCAAAAGCCGCGCAAAAGCGAGACGCACCAAGAGGGCAATCTGTTCCTGGGTGCCGCCAGACAGGCTGTCAAAGCTCTCCTCCCGCCCCGCCCGCATGAGCTGGTCCGGTAAGACCTGCCCTGCGTCCAGTCCCAGACTCGCCTCAGGCCAAAGCATCCGCAACAGCGGTTGCAGCTCTTGCAGCACTGGACCAACATAGGCCTCCTGCGCAGCGCTGCGGGCCTGTTCCAGCGACAGATCAAGTCGGCGCAGCACCGAAACCTCAAACTCCACCGCCCGCAGCTGCTTTTGTGCTGCAAGGAGCTGGCCGCGCACCTCGGCGAGTTCCTCCTCAACAGCCCAGCCCGCCGTGGTGGAAATGCGACTGTCCAGAACGGCCAGATCACGCAGATGGGTTTGGGTGGCCTCTGCGGTTGCTGCCTGTTCCGATTTGGCCCGGACAGCCCGCGCCCGCGCTGCGGTCAGATCTGGAGCATCCTGTTGCAGGGCCAGGCATTGCGTTTTCTGTACCGCCAGATCCTGGCGCAACTCAGCTTGCCGCTGCTGCAATTGTGCCAGCCGATCCGAACTGTCCCCCTGCCCCGTCAGCACCGCCTCGGCCCGCTCCAAACGCTGAAGAGCCGCCTGGTGACTGACACGCGCGCCCTCCAGAGCCAGACGGTGGCCCCCCTCAACCAGGCGCGCCTGATCACGGGCAGCTGTGGTCCGATCCAGGTCAGCGCGTTGCGCTAAAAGCAGGATCTCCAACTGATCCAAGCTTTCACCGTCACAGAGGTCTTGCGGCTCATTCCCCGGCGCGGGTGCTGCATTCGTCGGCATGGCGTCACTTGGCAAAGCATCAATGCGCTCCATCAGCGCCATAACCCCTTCCGGGGCCAGATTCTGCAATTGTCCCTCAGCCTCTTGCAGGCGAATGCGGGCTTCTTGGCCTGCCTGGTAGGCTTCGCGCGCGCGCTCAATGCTCTCAAACCCCGCCCCATCCAGGGCGACCGTCAAGCCGCGCTGCGCGCGATCCAGTTGGTCCCTGTCGGCGCCAGCCCCGGGATGAAGGTCGATACGTCCCAGACCAGGGGCCTCCAGGCTGCCGCCGTTGGGCAGCGCAACACGGATTTCGCCAGCCAAGGGCACACCATCCAGCGTCAAGCGCCCTTCTTGACCTGTCTCATAGGTGACTGTCAGGGCAAAGGCGCCTAACTGCTGCGCTTGGGTGGCCAGTGCCAATGCTTCACGCGCGCTCTCAATCTTGTCCATCGCCGCCCGATCTGGGCCGCAATCTGCCTGCGCCTTGAGCGTGGCAACCTGCTGCATCCCAGCACGCACCTGCTCCAACCTCTGTTGCAGGGCACGCCGCTGGTCTGCGGCCTGCTCCAAACGTTCAACCCGTTGCAGCTGCGCTAAGCGGGCTTCTGCCCTCTGGGTTTCGGCCTTGGCCGCTTCCCAAAGCCGCTCAGCCTGCTCAGCCTCCACATGAGCGAGTTCAAGAACCTGGGAAATCTGTTCCAGTTGCCCAACCGCCGTGCAGCGAGCCTGCTCAGCCTCAGTATGATCCTTGCGACGGGCCAAAAACGCAGCCAAGGCACTGTCGTGATTGTCCAGAACCAATGCGGCATTGCGCAGAGCCTGTTCTGCAACGGTTAGTTTTTCCTGATATTGCTCTGCAGCTTGCAGGTCCTTTTGTGACTTTAGCAAACGGTGTTCCAGCGCCCGTAGTGTTTCCGGGTCTTGCAGATCCGCCAACTGTCGGCGCAGAGCCTGACGCTGATCCAACTGGCCGCGCAGTTCTTGCACCTGCGCCGCGAGCTCCTCCTCACGGGCGGCAAAACTGGCCACCTGCGTCATGGCCTGTTCCAGCGCGCCGCCCTTTTTTGCCCCCCGGGATGTCACCAGCCGATCCAGGGATTGACGTACATCGCGCCGGATCGCATCCATGCGCTGGCCACCAGTAATCGTGTCTACCTCTCCGGTCACCGAAGACATCAAATCCTGCCGCGCCGCTAGGGTTTCTTTGGCATCTGAAAAATTGGTCAGCCCCTGGCGCACCCAGAGCAGGCCTGCAGGGCCGCCCTCCTTGGGGGATTTGATCAGATCCTGAAGCCAGGCCTCAGCCGCATCCGATTGCAAATAGAGCTGATCCCCCTGCCAGATCCGCACATCGCCCTTTCCCGAGGCCTTTTGGAACTGCTTGGCCAGTCGGTAGGGACGCCCGTCGCGCTCAATCTCCACCTCCACCCGAGGCTCCCCCCCGGCACGCGGGGCCAGAGCGCGGATATCTTTGTCCCAGGATTTGGCATCCTTGAAAAACACCGCGTGCAATGCGTCAAAGATCGTGGACTTGCCCTGTTCATTCGGGGCCGCCAACACATTAAGCCCGCCAGCAATACCAGTAATTTCAACCGGGTCAGTAAAGCGGCGGATGTTCTCCAAGCGAATGGCGCGGATCTTCATGCGTCAACCTCCGTCGCCAGCTGCTGGGTATAGGCAAACAACCGGTTCAACGCTGCCGAGGCAATGTCACGCTCACTTTGCGCCTTGCGCTCGTCCTCGGCTGCGCGCATCAGATCTTCGGCAGCCGCTCTCAGAGCGCCATTAGGGGCAATGAGGTCCAGATCGGAGAGCTGGTATTCGCTGCGAAGCTCCGTTTTCTCCAATGCAAAGTGACAGAACTCCGGCGCGACCTTCGTTATGGCCTCCTCCAGCGCCAGTCGCTGCGGCGCAGTGACCCAGCCCTCGACCCGGAGCCGCAGCAGATGCCGGTTCCAATCTGCGCGATTTTCTGGCAACAGCTCCTGAAGCTGGGCGGCGACATCGCTTGCCGGGGAGAGCTGCAACAGCTGGTCTTGCCAGTGGTAGGCACCGGTCTCGATCGAGGTCACTTCGGGCGGTAGACCTGCCGCGGTCAGCTCGACCAATAGGCACTGACCACGTCCCGCATGTTTGAACCGATCTGCCTCTGGCGTTCCGCTATAGCGGCTGCGCTCATTCAGGGTAAAAGCGCCATGCCAATCCCCCAGCGCCAGGTAATCCAAACGTGCTGAACTGGCGCGATTGGATGAAATCACTTCGCCACCGGCCTCGTCAGAGCCAAAATCCAGAACCCCGCCATGGGCTAGGCCAATGCGCAGATTGCCGGCAGGGGTTTCGTAGCCGTCCATCCAGGCGGTGAGATCCTGCCCCGCAAAGCGATGGAGACAGGGCGCAGGCAGCAGATGAACACCCGGCGCCATTTCTACTGGCTCAGGCTGCATCAAAAGATGCGTGTTTTCAGACGTATGCGCCGCCATCTCTGCCCAAAGCGTTTCCGCGGCTGCGCTGTCATGATTGCCCGGAATAATCCACCATTGCAAATCCGCCGCCGCAGCCATCGCCGCCAGTGCTTGGCGCAGCACCCGCGTTGAGGGCGTTTCGGTGTCGAACATATCGCCCGCGATCAGGATATGTTGGGCTCCGCGCTCCTGAGCCAACCTCGCCAGCGCAGCAACCACCTGCTGACGCGCCTGCTGCAGATCGGCACGAACCTCTTCTGGCATCTGACCAAACCGTTTGCCGAGATGCAGATCAGAGCTGTGAAGAAAGCGAAAGGGGGTCATCAAGGCTCCGTGTGATCAATAAATGCAGGTACTGGCTATGAGTGGCAGAGCCATAGCAAAGGGTCAACGCGACTGCGAGCGTCTGACCTGGGAATGCTCTCAGAAAATTCCAGGTAGGGGAGAGGTTGGAGAACTGGCAATTGACAGCAGCTATCCCTTACGGCAGAAATATCCAACATTTTTGAAAATCGGGTTCAAATGATATTTGGTTCAAAACAAGATGAGGACGAAACCGTGGTGGCTATGCTGGCTTCGGTGCTGCGTCGCGATATCTCCTTTGGCCTGCTTCGACCCGATGAAAAACTAAAGCTGAACGCCCTGCGGCAGCGCTATGGCGGTTCCAATCATTCGATGCGTGAAACCCTGCGGCTGCTCAGCGCTGAGGGTCTGGTGGCAGCCAGCGCCCAGCGCGGTTTCCGCGTCACATCTGCGACTGAAGCGGATTTGCAGGACATACTGTTCATGCGCATTCAGGTTGAAAAGATGGCACTGGAGAAAGCCTTAGCGCTAGGGGACGTCGCCTGGGAAGGGCGGGTCCTGGCAGCGCATCATGCCATGCGGCACTGTGAAATGGTCGTCCAGGGGGATCTGAGCGATCTGGCCGCTCTGGACTGGGACAATGCCTGCCGCGCCTTTTCCTACAGCCTGTGTGAGGCCTCGGGCTCGCCCCGCCTGCTGGATACGCAGCAAAAATTCTACGACCAGTCCCGCCGGTTCCGGCTGGCCTTGCTGCGCGAAGGGCGGCTGGATTTCCAAGACCGTGCGCAGCAGCACCAGGCGCTACTGGCCGCCGTTTTGCAGCGCGATACCGATGTGGCGCTCGCCGGGCTGGAGAGCCTGATTACCACGGAACTACAGGCCTGAGGGATAAGGATCAGGTCAAAAATATCACTAGGGAGGAACGATCATGACTACATTTACCCGCCGTAAGGCACTGGCTCTATTAGGGGGCAGCGCTGCCGCTGCCGGACTGGCAAGCCCGGCACTGGCCTCAAACCGAAAGATCACCGTAGGTGCGCTGCGCTTTACCAGCCATTCTGGCAGTTTTATCGGCTTTGAACGCGGCTACTTTGCCGACGCGGGCCTGGATGTGGAGTTCAAATTCTTCCAAGCCGCGACTCCGATGGCAGTGGCCATTGCCTCTGGTGATGTGGACTACGCTGTGACAGCTATGTCCGGCGGATTGGTTTCTCTAGCCGACAAGGGTGCGGTCAAGGTGATCGGTGGGGCCCTGTCCGAAGAGGCAGGTATCGACGGTCAAAAATTCCTGGTCTCGGATGCGGCCTATCAGGCGGGTGCCACCAGCCCCGCACAGCTGGCAGGCAAGAGCTACGGGATCACCTCTGCGGGGTCTTCGTTCCACTACATGGGCTCCAAAATGGCCCAGGCAGAAGGGATCGATCTGAAGTTCAAACCCTTGCAAAAAGTTGGCGCCATCATCGGGGCACTGAAGTCTGGCCAGATCGACGCCTGGTCCATCGTGCCGCATCTCGCCAAACCCCTGGCCGGATCCGGCAAAGTCCATATCATCGGCAATGTCTCGGACTATCTGCCCAACTATCAGGTCACCACGGTCTTTACCTCCGCCAAAAATGCCAGCGGCGAGCAACAAATGACCCGTGATTTCCTGGCAGGATATTCCAAAGGCGTGAGCGATTATAACGTCACCATGATCGACAAAGCCCATGGCGATGCAGGCGTACAAGAATTGGTCGATCTGATCCACAAATATGTCTACGCGGATCGGCCCCGTGAAAAAGCAGCCAAGTCGATCATCAATGGCACCATGCGCCTGAACGACGGCGCTGCAATGAACACCGCCTCGCTGCAGGATCAGTTAAGCTGGTTCCAGTCTGAGGGTCTGGTCGATCAGGGCATCAGCCTGGAAACCGTTATCGACCCAAGCTACGTGCAGACACTGGGCTAAGGTCCGCTGCGGACAGTTTCTTGGGGCGGGATCCGATCTCGCCCCAAGCATCGTTTTCTCATCCTTCTACCGGAGCGCCCGCGCATGGATATTCGCCTCTCTGGCGTCAGCCATTCCTATGATGATTTTGAGGTTCTCCGCGATATCACGCTGGAGATCCCCTCAGGTAGGATTGTCTGCATCGTAGGCCCCTCTGGCTGCGGCAAGTCCACTTTGCTGCGCTTTATTGGCGGATTGGAGCAGCCGACCAAAGGCGAGGTGCTGCAAATCGGTAGCCCGCCCAAGGACTGCCTCAACCCGCTCACCTATATTTTTCAGGATTTCGCGCTGCTGCCCTGGCGCTCTGTACGGGGCAATATTTCTTTGGTGCTAGAGGATCACGGCATTCGCGGGGCGCGCGCGGAGGCAATTATTGCCGATGTTCTGGCCCGCACCAAGCTCACCGAGTTCCACAAGGCCCTGCCTAAGCAGCTGTCAGGGGGCATGAAACAACGGGTCGCTATTGCCCGCGCCTTGGCAGTAAACCCAGCGGTGATGCTGATGGATGAACCGCTTTCGGCGCTGGACAGCCAGACCCGCGAATTGTTGATGGATGATCTGGTCAGCCTCTGGACCCGGACACCTTTTACGGCCGTTTATGTCACCCATAACCTGGCCGAGGCCGTGCGGCTGGGCCATTCGATCGTGGTTATGTCGCGCCGCCCAGGAGAAATCCGCGAGGTGGTACATCTGGAAACACCGCTGGATCAGCGCCACTATGGCGATAGTGCGCTGGAAGAAAAACAAAAATACCTATGGCAATTGATGCGCGAAGAAGCCCGCGCGGCAGATGCGGAGCTGGTGCATGTCTGATCTGAAATCCAATACAGTTGCCACCGCTCAGGCCCAGACCCGCCAGGTCGCTTTTCGTGGGGGCGGTTTTGCCCCCGCAAGTCACCGCTGGATTGGAGCGCTGGTCTTTATCCTGCTGGTAACACTGGCAGAACTTGGCACCCGCCAGGGCTGGATTTCGCCGCTCACCCTGCCGCTCCCCAGTGATGTGCTGAAAACCTTTGGCGAGCTCTACGCCTCGGGGCTTCTCTGGGCACATATGAGCGTGTCCCTCACTCGGTTGTTTGTCGGCGCTTTGCTGGGCGCCAGCCTCGGGGTGGCCGTCGGCGTATTGATAGGATTGTTTTCCTATGTTCGCGCCGGTTTGGTGCCGCTGACAGCCGCGTTGTTTCCGATCCCAAAGATTGCGCTCTTACCGCTGTTTGTCATTTGGTTTGGCATCGATGAGGGATCAAAATACGCCCTGATCGCCTTTGGCACATTTACCCCAACTGTAGTGGCCACTTATGGCGCAGTGGACAATGTGGACCGTAGCCTGATCCGCATGGGTCAGAGCTTCAACCTGTCGTGGATGTCGATTGTTCGCAAGATCGTGCTTCCTGGTGCCATGCCCGGTATCCTCTCTGGCCTGCGGATCAGCCTGGCCATTGCCATCATCCTGCTGGTCGCCGCCGAAATGTTGGGGGCGGAATATGGCATCGGTGCCTATATCCTTGAGGCCGGATCGCTCTACGATCTTGAGCGCCTGTTTGCCGGGGTCACCATCTTGTCGCTCTTGGGAGTTACCATGAGCGCCACAATCGGGTTTATTGAGCGCCGCCTGTTGAACTGGCGTCAGTAACTGTAACGCTCTATCAGCCTAGTTTGGCGCGGCATCCCAGTTCCGAGCCACGGCAGGCTTGCGCTGGTGCATGGTCGCGGACGGACCTACTGGTAAGTGGTGTTTGATGAGCGCCGAACGGTGGGCAAAGACCTGGGCATCACTAAAGGGCCTGCCATCCGCGCGGGCATTTTTTATACACTGCGCCAACCTGCCGCGATCCGCATCCAGCCCGGCAATTTCATAGGCCAAGGCTTCGGTGTCGCCGCGCGAAACCAACAGGCCACCACTGTTTTTCGCTATCAAATCGCCCGCATATGCGCCTGTGTAGCCCAGAATAGGCGTACCACAGGTCAGCGCTTCGATCAGGCAACGCGGCGATTCCGGTGTTTTGTGGCAAAACATAAAAATATCCGCCTGCCGCAGGGTCTGCAGTACCGTTGTGCGGTCCTCAACAAAGCCCGGAAACTCTACCCTGTCCGCTAGTCCAGCTCGTTGGATACGTGCCTGCATCTGCGGTAAAGATTCGCCATCGCCAAGCCAGGTCGCCGTAAAATCGACGCCCAAGACATTGAGACGCTCAAGGACCGTGGTCCAATCAATCGGCCCTTTCATTGCCTCAGCCCGACCGGTGTAGACCAGCCGCAAGGGTCGGTTGCCTGCAACATCCGTCATTTTTGCGGCAAGGGCGCTATCACTAATGTGATCCTCCTCGGCGATGTGGATGTCATGGACCAACTGGGGATTGCGGCAAAAACCGTGATAGGCTTGGTAGGTCTCGGCCCCATGGAAAAGGCCCAGATCAGCGCGTTGGATCACGGCTTCCTCTAGCCGGGCCATGGGTCGGTGATATAGCCGCCCCCGCAGCCGGCTCCGCCAGGTAGTCTGATCTAGCGCTTTGTCTCTGGGCCGGTCTTGCGATTGACGCATAACTTCGGATTCAACCCTGTCAGTCCAAACCCCAAAGGGACGCTGCATCTGATGCGCCGCAAGACAGGAGACAGAGCCCCAATCCCCAAACAACCCACCAATGGCAAAGCTCAAATAGTCGGCCTCCTTGATCAGCCCCCGTATCCGGCTGAGCGTCTGAGGCAAGCTGTATAAGAACTGATCCGGACGATAAGCCATGGGCAAAGGTTCGATACTGACCCGCGACAACTCCTGAGGATGGTCACGCAATGACACCCATCCCGCAGGGGGTATTGTCGAACTGACGGGCATCATCACCGTGATCTTGTCAAAATGCCGGGCCCAGAGCCGCAACCCGTTCACCGCCTGACGTTCAATATACAACTCTCCTTCAAAGAGATGCAGCGGAACCGGGGCGTAGATCAATAGGTTGGACTGTGACGCTGTTCTGGACATCGGCATCTTCCTTGCTAGCGGAGATCAGACTGCCTCCCTGCAAACAAGAGTAGTTAAAATTTACCTCAAATGCCTACATCCCCAAAGCAGAGACTCATGGCGCAAAAGGATTGCGGGGCAGACCAAAAGGTGCAGAGAGACACCCACAAGTGCAGAAAAATGCTGCGCCGCGTCAATCTGCCGAGCCAAATGCGCATCCTAATGATTGCACCGGTCGCGCTCCTGCTCTAGATGGGAGCATAAATGGCCCCGCCCGGAAACGATTAGCCCCGCGCGCGGTCTGTTCCGCCTCGTTCTTGAGATGTAGTGCTGCTACACAACGTCACCAAAGCTTCCGTTATCGCTGAAAGGTTGAGAAACATGACAGAAAATTCAAACCCCGACATTCTGTATACCATCGTAGACGAAGCCCCCGAGCTGGCCTCGGCGTCCTTTCTGCCCATCATCCGCAAATTCGCCGCCGCAGCTGATGTGAGCGTTGGCACCAAGGATATTTCCCTGGCTGGCCGCATCATTTCGGCGTTCCCAGAGAACCTCACCGAAGATCAGCGCCAGACGG
This sequence comes from uncultured Roseobacter sp., assembly GCA_913054455.1. Taxonomy (GTDB): domain Bacteria; phylum Pseudomonadota; class Alphaproteobacteria; order Rhodobacterales; family Rhodobacteraceae; genus Pseudophaeobacter. Next base: position 24,474 of record CAJXIL010000011.1, on the reverse strand, counting down.
ATGATCTGACAGAGCTGGGCAAACTGGTCAAAACCCCAGATGCCAATGTCATCAAGCTGCCCAATATCTCGGCCTCGGTGCCGCAGCTGGTGGCCGCCATCGAAGAACTGCAGGCCCAGGGCTATGATATCCCCTCCTATCCCGAAGAGCCTGCCACTGACGCGGAAAAAGAAACCCGCGCGCGCTATGACGGGCTGAAAGGCTCGGCGGTGAACCCTGTTCTGCGCGAAGGCAACTCCGATCGTCGTGCTGCCCGTGCGGTCAAGAACTACGCCCAGAACAACCCCCACTCGATGGGCGCCTGGGATGCTGACAGCAAGACCAAGGTCTCCTCCATGCCCGGCGATGACTTCTATGCCAACGAAGTCTCCGCCACCATCACCGAAGCCCAGGCCGGCAATGCCAAGATCGAATTCGTCGGCAAAGACGGTTCGGTTTCCGTGCTGAAAGACGGCTGGCCACTGGACACCGGTACCGTTGCCGATGCGACCTTCATGTCCGCCAAGGCGCTGGGCGCTTTTCTGGCCGAGGCCATCGAGGACACCAAATCCGACGGCACCATGTTCTCGCTGCACATGAAGGCCACCATGATGAAGGTCTCTGACCCGATCATCTTTGGCCATGCAGTCAAAGCGTGGCTGGCGCCTGTGTTCGATAAGTTTGGCGCTGAAATGGAAGCGCTGGGTGTCAATGCCAACTCCGGCATGGGCGATCTACTGGACCGCGTTGCGGGCAATGCCGATATCATGGCTGCGATTGAAGCCGTCACTGCTGAGCGTCCCGCCATGTATATGGTGGACAGCGACAAAGGCATCACCAACCTGCACGTTCCATCCGATGTAATCATCGACGCCTCGATGCCTGCAGTAATTCGAGCAGGTGGCAAAGGCTGGGACGCCGCTGGCAACAAGGGCGACACCAACTGTGTGATCCCTGATCGCTGTTATGCAACCATTTATGATGAAACCATCAACTTCTTCAAAGAAAATGGCGCGCTGGATGTGACCACCGCAGGTTCCGTCGCCAATGTGGGCCTGATGGCGCAAAAAGCCGAAGAATACGGCAGCCACCCAACCACCTTTGAAGCCCATGCTGATGGCACCATGCGCGTGGTTCTGGCCAATGGTGAGACCCTGCATTCCCACGACGTCGAAGCCGGCGACATCTGGCGTGCCTGCACTGCCAAACAAGCGCCGATCGAGAACTGGATCGAACTGGCTCTGGACCGTCAGCGTCTGACTGGTTCCGAGGCGATCTTCTGGTTGGACGCGGGCCGCGCCCATGACGCCGAGTTGATCAAATATGTTCAACCCGCGCTGGAAGCGGCTGGCAAATCCGACCTGTTCCAGATCATGGCCCCACGCGAAGCCACCGCGCAATCATTGAAGACCATCACCGCAGGTAAGGACAGCATCGCCATCACTGGCAACGTGCTGCGCGATTACCTGACCGATCTGTTCCCAATCCTCGAGCTGGGCACCTCTGCCAAAATGCTGTCGATCGTCAAGCTGATGAAGGGTGGCGGGTTGTTTGAAACTGGTGCTGGTGGCTCGGCTCCCAAACACGTGCAGCAGCTGGTGGAACAAAACCACCTACGTTGGGACTCGATGGGGGAGTTTTGCGCCCTGGGTGAAAGCCTGAACTTCCTGGCCGATAGCAAAGGCAATGCCAAAGCCGGCGTCTTAGGCGCCGCCGCTGAGGTGGCGACCCAGGGTATTCTGGACCAGAACAAATCCCCTTCGCGCAAAGTCGGTGAGCCCGACAACCGTGACAGCCACTACTGGTTTGCACGGTTCTGGGCCGACGCCTTGGCAGCACAAAGCGATGATGCGGCATTGGCAGCGGAATTTGCCCCCATCGCCAAGGCACTGACTGAAGGCGAAGCGGCCATTCTTGCAGAGCTGGCCGCCGCTCAGGGTCCGGCCGCCGACATCGGGGGCTATTTCCGCCCCTCAGTTGAGTTGAAAGCCAAAGTGATGCGCCCCTCGGCCACGCTGAACGCCATCATCGACTAAGGGTTCGCCCATCGAGACCAAACAAAGAAAAGCGCCCGGCACATCTGCCGGGCGCTTTTCTTATTGAGCATTTAGGGGTTCTGCCCCCGCCCCCTGTACAGGGGGCTCCCCCGGAATATTTCTGGAAAGATGAAAGGGGGCGGAGGCGGGTATGCGCGGCAGGAGTTAAAAATCCTGCCACATATCCTTAGCCGCATTTCCATCGACGCTGGCGCTGACTGAAGTTGGCGCAGGAGTCGCTTCATCAAGATCCCAATCGTCATCCCCATGTGCCGTGGGCCCATGTGCGGATGGCACGGCTGCGGGTGTGCTATTGGCCGCAACCGTTGGCATCTGGGCAACCGGGGCACTCCCATCGACCTTAAATATCGCAACCAGTTCAGCCAGTTTGGAGGAGTCTGTGCTCAACAGATGCCCAGCAGCTGTAGCCTCTTCCACCATAGCGGCATTCTGCTGGGTCACCTGATCCAGCTGGGTCACGCCTGTATTGATCTCGTTCAGGCCTGTTGACTGCTCCACCGCCCCTTCGGCGATACTCGAGACCAGTTTGGAGATATGGCTGACCTGTCCAACGATGCTGTCCAACGCCTCACCCGCCTTACCAACGAGATCCACACCCCGGGCAACCTGCTTTGAGCTATCCCCAATGAGCGTTTTAATCTCCATCGCCGCATCTGAAGAGCGCTGCGCCAGCGCCCGCACTTCCGAGGCCACAACCGCAAAGCCTTTGCCCGCCTCGCCTGCACGAGCCGCTTCAACCCCTGCATTCAAAGCAAGCAGGTTGGTCTGGAACGCGATGTCGTCGATCACCGAAATGATCTGACCAATGTGGTTCGAGCTTTCCTCGATTTCGGTCATGGCAGACACGGCGCTTTGCACGACCTCGCCGCTGGCTTCGGCTTCCCTCTTGGCCGCGTCCATAGTCGCCTCAACGCTGCTGGCCCCTTCTGCGGCAGATTTCACGCTTGCGGTCAGCTCATCCAGCGCTGCAGCGGTTTCTTCCAGCGTTGCGGCCTGGCTTTCTGTACGATGGGACAAATCATCCGAGGCCTGGCTGATTTCTGCGGCGCCACTGCGAATGGAAGTGGTGGCTTCGATCATCCGAGACACTGTTCCGCTCAGCGTTTCAATAGTCTTGTTAAAGTCCTTGCCAAGCTGGCTGTAATCCTCGGGGAAATCACTACCAATCTTGGCCGTCAGATCGCCTTGCGACAGCGCCGACAGATTCTGGCTGAGAATCGAAACAACTTCGGCCTGTTTCGCATCCCGCTCCTTTTGTTCGCCTTCCAGCTCTTTTTGGCGGATCAGAGACTGACGGAATATCTCCAAGCGCCGCGCCATATCGCCAATTTCGCTTCTGTTTTTGGCTGCCGGAATGCCTGAGTTGGTATCCCCTTCGGCCAAGGAGTGCATCCGGTTCTTCAACGCATTGACAGGGATCGTCACGCTGCGGGTAATCACAGTGGCCCCAATCGCGAGCAAAGCGAGGCTGATTGCGAGGGCCGCGATTGCGGTCCAGCGCATTGTGTTCAGTTCAGCATCGATGTCTTCAACATAGGCTCCTGTCCCAATGATCCAGCCCCAAGGCGCAAAAGCCTTGACGTAGCCCATTTTGGCTTGCTGGATCTCCGAGTCTGGCTTGTTGAAGTGATAGATCACCGCCCCAGAGCCGTTTTCTTTGATGACATTGTTAAACTCTTCAAAGACACGCACACCGTTTACGTCTTCGAAATCGGTCTGCACATTGCCAATCAGCTGTTTGGCAATGGCATGGGCCCGCATGACGTTGTTTTCATCAAAGGCAAAGAAATATCCTGCCGTCCCAAACCGCAGAAGTTCAATCTGGGTTTTGCCCTGCTCCTGCGCCTCCTCAAGACTCAGGGAACCCGCCTGTACCTGTTCATCAAGATGAGCCAGTGAACTAATCAGGGTGTCGGTGAGGCTGCTGAGCTCTTTCTCGCGCATTTCATAGGCATTACTCACAGAGCGCGACAAAAGAACAAAGGTCAAAACTGCGGCCAGCCCCACAGCTAAGGCGGCTAAGGCATATATCCTCACAGGCAATCGGAACAAAAATTGGGGCATTTTCGGATGGTCCTCATAAACAAACGCTTACGTTCAGGCTATGCAAGGCGTCCTAATATTCCGTTATTTCTACCTGTGCCCGTTTATGCTTCCCCCTAAAAAACTAACATGAATTCGACGCAATCTTCAGATACAGCGCCTTAAAGGGAGGTCAAATGAACAAAAAGCAACCTGTGGATTAGATGGTTCAAAGCGCAATGCACGCCCGCTGGCGACGCTCAGACCTCGCAAGACCAAGGGGGTTAGCGGGACAACCGTTGCAAAACCTGTAACAATAGGCCCAGCCCCTCCTCTAGCTCTGGAGCGCTATATCCACAGAAACCTAAAAGTAACCCATTGTACGCTGTACCCTCTGGTTTGGGAGCCTGCACAAATTCAGAAAGGGCCTCAATGCTCAATCCCAGATCCCGCGCTCGGGCGCAGATTTCACGGTCCTGTAGGTCACACGTCAAGTGAAACACCACCTGCATGCCGGCTTGGTGGTCTACACAGTAGCCATAGGCGCTGAAATCTTGCGCCAAATGGTCCAAGAGAAACCGACGGCGCTCTGCATAGATCCGTCTTACCCGGCGCAGGTGCCGATAGAATTCCCCCTTGTCAATAAAGTCCGCGAGCGGTTGCTGTGGCATGCTGCTGGCCTTGGGGGCAAAGCGTTGAATACTGTTGCTAAAGCGCCCGACAAGCGGCTCGGGAAGGATCAGGTAGCCGAGACGCAGCGCATTGGAAAAGATCTTGGAGAAACTACCGACATAAAGAGTACGGTGCAGTTGGTCAAAACCAGCCATTGCCGGAATTGGCCGCCCAGCGTAGCGAAACTCGCTGTCGTAATCATCCTCGATGATCCAGGCCTCAGTCTCGCTCGCCCATTGAATGAATTCCATTCGGCGCGCCGGCGACATGGCACCGCCCAGCGGAAACTGATGTGACGGCGTCAAAATAGCCAGCCGCGGGGCACCTGGCCCAGACGGGAGCACCGCGCCACTGTCATCCACCCGCAGATAGTCTGGCACCAGCCCCTGCGCGGTGATAAAAGCTTGCAGAGGTCTATAGCCTGGATCCTCCAGCGCCACGCCATCGCCGGCCTCAGCCAAGGCATGCAGGCAAATCTCTAGGGCATCCGTGGCACCCGCAGTCACAATCACCTGTTCCGGGCGTGCTGAGATGCCCCGCCACTCAGCCACATGATCACAGATGGACTGGCGCAGAGCAAAAGAACCAAAGCCGCTCCCCCCCAGAAACATTGACTGGGGATCTGAACGGCAGATCCGCGCGACCGTCTTGGCCCATTGCCTATAAGGAAACAGCCGCATATCAGGGGTGCCCGCCCGAAAGGGGCGCACCGCAGAGGAATTGGGCTGAACGCCAAGACGCGGTGACGCTGGTACAGGGGGGGAAGGAGTGGCAGGAGCGGCAAGGTTCTGCACCTGGGTTAACTCCACGTCGCCAGAAGCGCAGAGCCGATATCCAGACCCCTGCTGGCTACTAAGGTATCCCTCCGCAACCAGCTGCTCATAGGCGGTCACGATGGTGGAGCGCGACACCCCCAGCTCTGTGGCAAACACACGGGTCGGCGGCAGTTTGCTCCCGAGTGCCAACTCCCCCGATGCTGCCCGCAAGCGAATGGCGGCGCAGATTTGTTCGAATACGGGCATGTCAGCGCCACGATCAATCGCAAAGCCCAACCAAGGTGTCTGTTTCATCTTCAATCTCACAAAATTGGTCTGCCAGGGCACTCTACTATTTGACACGATCACAGGTCCAACACATATCCAAAATGGGCAAGCCGTATTGATCCTCCTCTGAATTTTCCCTGGACTGTATGATCTTTAGCTCCTGTATTACCTAGGCGCTCTCGACCAACGCTCTGACCTCAATGAACGCCCCAAGCAACGGGGTCACGACTATACCCTAGCGCCAGAGGCGTTCATTGAGGGCTTTCTCACCAAGGCATCCCATCGTTTGCAACCCTGAAAGAAACGCTGCGTTATTGCCGTAGATGCCCTGGAGAGGCTTGACCCTGCGCCCTGCTCCTTTTTCTTTTGGCGTCAGGTGACGCGCGATCGCCCTGAATTACACCGCTACGGCTGCTCAAAGTCGCCAGTGACCTGCCAAGGGCTGGCCTCTGCATTTTTTGAAGGGGTTCTTGTACAGCATTTGAGGGCACTCACGCAGCACAGTTCAGCGCAGCAGGGGGCAAGTTGTTACATACTGACCCTAGTAGACCATCATTGGCCTTCGCATAGAAGCTCGCCGAGTCTGCGAAGCGCTACATAGATAGACCAAGTTGGGAGAAAAAAATGTCTAAGATAAACTTCGCCGCTGGCATGGGGCTTGCCCTGGCTGCGACAGCGCTGCCTATCGCAGCCGCTGCAGAAAACCGCATAGACCGCATTCGGCCGGATGCGCCGGAACTTGCGACCTTTGGCGCCTATCCCATCGGGGTTCAAACGCTGCAATTCACCAATCCGGGTCAAAATGATATCCTCAACACCACAGACGATGCTCAACCGCTCTATGATCGTGACCTCACGGTTGAGGTTTGGTATCCAGCGGCAGCCGGAACAGAAGCGGGCGGCAGCTATCGTGCCTTTCTGCGCGACGGCCAGACCGAAGTAACCCTACACGGCCGCGCCGCCCGTGATGCCACCCCAGCCAGTGGCGAGACCTACCCACTGGTCGTAATTTCACATGGCTATCCTGGAAATCGCTACCTGCTGTCCCATCTGGGCGAGAACCTGGCGACCAAGGGCTATGTTACCGTCTCGATAGATCATCGCGACAGCACCTATTCCGACAAGGCCGCTTTTGGTTCCACCCTGTTGAACCGGCCAATTGATCAACGTTTTGTCATTGATCAGATGGAAGCTCTTGAAGGACCTTTGGGAGATATCATTAACACCGATCAGACCGGTGTTATCGGCTATTCCATGGGGGGCTACGGCGCCTTGATCTTTGCCGGTGCAGGCGTGACCGAAGCCTCTACTCAGTATAGCTGGGGCACGCCAGCGGGTCTGCTCGCACGTCATCAGGCAGGTTCCGAAAGCCATGCCGCGCTGAATGATGAGCGCGTCAAAGCTGTCATTGCAATTGGGCCTTGGGGTATGAACACCGGTTTTTGGGGCGCGACCGGCCTGGCCGGGATCAACAAACCGCTGATGATGATGGCCGGCAGCGTCGACGATGTCTCAGTCTATCCTGCGATGCGCAAAATCTTTGAGGGCGCGATCAATACCAACCGCCACCTACTTACTTTTGAAGGCGCAAATCACAATGCCGCCGCGCCAATGCCTGCTCCGATTGAGAGCTGGGAACCGGTCGACAATCTCGACTTCATCCCGTTTGAGCACTACGCGGATGCCGTCTGGGACACCAACCGAATGAACAATATCACCCAGCACTTTGCCACGGCGTTTATGGGGCTTCACCTCAAGGCAGAGGCAGACAAGACCAGCTACCTAGAGCTGGTTCCCAATGCCGCAGACGGCGTGATCTCGCGGGATGACGCGGGCAAGGAACTGCCTGATCACAGCTACTGGAAGGGCTTTGCGCCACGGACAGCCGTTGGCCTCATGTTTGAAAGTCTTGAAACTGGCCAATAGAGGCCGGAGGCAAGACAACCCACAAATGCGGCTGTCTCCTGAGGATGGTATTCTCCTCGGGGGGCAGCCCTCATCTAAGCGATTTCCAACGCGCGGCAGGGATTTCCCGGCACATTTTTGCCCAATTTGCACCCCCATTCTTGCCAAGTTCTTAATGCATTGACAAGTGAACCCGAAATTAGCGAAGACCGTAGCCGGTGCAACTTTGAGTAAAACAATTGTTTCAACGAGATTCTTTCTTTCGCGGCTTGATTGCCGCCCTGTTCATTTTTTTGGTGACTCCGGTGTCGAGTAAAGAACCGTCTACAGTTGTGCTTCAGTGCAATTCCGCGCAGCACCCCATGATCTGCAAAGCCTTGGCCGAGGCTTTGAAGGCCCAAAGGCCTGAACTTAACCTGATCGTCGCTGAGGATACCACACCTGTCGATACGGGCGGTCCGGATCAGACATCAACTCTGACCATTTCGTATCATCAACTCAAACGAACCAACACCCTCCTCTCTGGCCAGCTTATTTGGCAAGATCAGGGGGGGCGGCGTGTGGACGGCCCAGTCCTAGGTCTCACGATCATGGACAGTACTCTGCGCGGCAAAGATCTCTCGCCCTTTGCCCTTGCACTCGTACAGAGCTCAGATCTTCCCATATGAGGATCAAACCCTTTAGCCCGATCCCAGCGACCAACTTTGATCTATGCAGACAAAAGGATTGTTTCATGCCTGCCAGCACCGACAACCAAAACCCTTCTCCCTCTCGGAAACCAGTTCAGTTAGGAGAGTCGTATGTGTGAGTTTTGTGGGAACCGGGATCATTCTCTGTTTGGCGAAGGCGCGACCTATACCCCAACTGAAGAAGCAAACGCTGCGGGCAAACCAACCTATTCCGTTGACCAGATCGCAGACTATCTGACGGACGGCTTTTGGGAAGACCGCGGCGAAACGCGCCGAGCTTTCGTCATTGACGCATCGCGTGAGATCACCGTTAATCTAAGCGGCCTGACAAGTGCTGCACAGGCTGTGGCTCGGGAGGCTCTGGAGGCCTGGGAAGCCGTAAGCGGTCTCAATTTCGTGGAAACATCCGCCGGCGCCGTCGACATCAACTTCGACGATACTGATCAAAGCGGCGCATATAACTCTTCAATCGCTGGCGGCGGGAGGCTCTACTACTCTTCTGTCAACATACCGACTTGGTGGTCGCTTTATGGGGATGATTATTATCTTCAAACCTTCATTCACGAAATTGGTCACGCGCTAGGCCTGGGACATGGTGGGGCCTACAACTATGACCCCAATAACCCCACCACCTACGAGAACTCTGCCGAATACACCAATGACAGCTGGCAAACGACCATCATGTCATATTTCTCGCAGGATGATGCCACAGCGGTTGATGCTGATTTTGCCTATGTTTACACTCCCCAGGTCGCTGACATCGCAGCCATCCACGATCTCTACGGGACGCCAACCAATGTGGAGACCGGCAATACCACCTATGGAGATGGCAACACCACTGGCCGCAGCATCATGGACATGGATCACGCCTATGCCTTCACAATCGTAGACAGCGGCGGCATTGATACCATTGATCTGGGCTCGCGTAGCTTTGACCAAAACCTAAGCCTGGTTGTTGATACATTCTCGGACATCAACGGGATCACGGGAAACTTCGCCATTGGACGTGGAACTGTGATTGAAAACGCCATCACCGGGTCCGGTGATGACACAATTATCGGTAACGCCGCTGACAATAGCCTGACCTCCGGTGGGGGCCTTGATTCACTGTTTGGCGGTGCCGGTAATGACACACTCAACGCCGGGAGCGGCAATGATACCATGGATGGTGGCACCGGCAACGACACCATGCAGGGGGGCTCCGGGAATGACACTTACTATGTGGATTCCGAGGGCGACAGGGTTGTCGAAAGTGCAGGCGGAGGCCGTGACTCTGTTTTTGCATCCAGCAGCTTCTCTTTGCAATACGGCAGCGTTCACGCCGAAAACCTGACCCTGTCCGGAACCGGCGATTTCTATGGGTTCGGCAATGGGCGCAAGAATAAGATCACCGGCAATGATGGCAACAACATTCTGAACGGCGGTTGGGGTGACGACACGCTGATTGGTGGGGCAGGTAACGACACGTTCAAGGATTCGGCTGGCAATGATTTCATGGTTGGCGGTACCGGCAATGACACCTACCTTGTCGATTCCGTGACTGACCGGATCTACGAGAAATCTGGCGAAGGCACTGATGTCATCAAAACCGATCTCACGCTCGATCTGCAGGACTACAGCAACCATGTGGAGTTCCTGATCCTGACCGGCACGGCAAACACCAACGGCACCGGCAATGGATTGAACAACACGCTCTATGGCAACAGCGGCAACAACCTGCTTAACGGGGCTGCGGGCGATGACACCCTTGCGGGTGGCGCAGGGAATGACACGTTCCAGGATGACGCAGGCGCAGATGTAATGATCGGTGGCGCTGGCAGTGATCTCTACTATGTAGACAACCTAGGCGACCGTGTCGTCGAACGTAAGGGTGAGGGCCGTGACAGGGTCATTTCCACCGTTGATTTCTCCCTAGCCGATCAAAGCAACCACATCGAGATCCTCACCCTGAGCGGCTCCGGCAGTAATCCAGATGGCAGCGGTATTGGTAGCATTTCCGGTACCGGCAACATTCGCGATAACATTATCTACGGCTCCAACGACGCCCGTAGCACTCTCGATGGCGCAAATGGCAACGATACACTCTATGGCGGTGACCAAGCCGATCTATTGATCGGTGGTCAAGGTGCAGACCACATGGTGGGTGGGCTTGGCAATGATGAATACTCTGTAGACCATATTGGCGACCGCGTGGTGGAGCGCGGAGGCGGAGGAAACGATATGGTCAACTCGACAATTTCTTTCTCGCTCGCGGACAAGGGGAAAAACATCGAAGGCCTGACGCTCCTTGGCTCCGGAAACATTGATGGGACCGGCAACTGGCTTGACAATATCATTCTTGGGAACAGTGGAGACAACGTCATCAGTGGTGGCTGGGGAGACGACAGTCTCTATGGTATGAGCGGCGATGACACGCTTATGGGCGACGGTGGCAATGATCAGATGACAGGTGGATCGGATGCAGACACCTTTGTCTTCTCAGACGGTTTTGGTGTTGACCGCATTCTGGACTTCGATGTTGCCGAAGCCGGAGAGGTAATCTCGTTGGCAGGGATCTCGGACATCACCGACTATACGGACCTGGTCAACAATCACCTGACAGAGGTCGACGGGGATGCACAGATTAGCGATGGAAACGGCAATTCCATCACCCTGACGGGTGTCACGCTGGCAGACCTTTCTGCGGATGATTTCCTATTCTAAACGTAAGCGTCCGATCTCGGTGCGTTGGCGAGGCTTCGCGGTCGCTGTCACTTGTATTCCTCGCCCTCACCGCCCCGTATTGACGCCCCCAACTCGGTTGCAAGTTCACGTAATAGTTTTCGCAAGAAGCTGTTTTCATCATCGAAGTCGCGCGGCGCATTGATCGACACATGACCGCTACTCCAACGAAAGGCGAATACCCAAGAATTCAAACCTTCGATCCAGATTTCTGCGTCGCCGGGCGTGATCGTTGTCCCAACCTGTTCTCCCGTTGCCGGATTTGTGACCGTATGGGTGGTTTCTTGAGACAACCGTACGAGCGGATGATTATCCACGACGACCTGCCATTCTTGAAAGGTGATCTCCTGGCCATGCTTGCCCTCGAGATGAATTGTATACCCCATAACTTAGCTCCTACGCGCCATTCGGCTCTTCAATTTTCGCAACCGAACTTGCCGTACAATGCCACGGAATCAGCTCAACGATGCGATTGATCTTGTGGTACGGGAGGCGATCGAGCCCCCATGCAAGCCATGCCTCAGGATCAACAGCGTTCATCTTGGCCGTTTCGATCAGAGTATAGGCGATGGCAGCGGCCTTGCCCTCACCAAACAATCCATTGAAACCCGCAAGGCCGTCCACGTGCACGGTGCCGGTATATCCAGAGAGATGATTGACGGGATGTTCGCCCTTACGATCTGTGCTGAACTGGTACCATGCGCAGGGCGGCTTATCTCCGCACCACGGGCCTTCATCGCGCACATAGCTCCAGAGCCGCGTGGTCTCCGTCTTCTTGGGCTTCAACTTTGTCTGCAGTTTGACGGGCGTGTCATCGGCAAAGAGTGCGGGGCCTGATCTGACTACCTTACCGATTTGATTGGCCAGAGGTTCCAGCAGAGCCGGGCTGCGGCCCATCCAATCGGTCAACGAAGAGCGGCGTAAATCGACCTTCTCCCGCGCGTAGATTTTGGATTTCCGATCCAGCGTCAGTTAATCGCAGTATTTGCCAACCTGCACGTGGGCCAACAGACCCGGGCCGGGGCGGCCACGGCCAATCGGGCGCGACGGCAAAGGAGCCTGAGAAAAGGCTTCACAGCAGGAGCAGGTCATGCGCGGGCGGATGATGCGACGAAGAACAATGCGGCCTGGGACATAGACATGCGCCCTGGCTGTCCCATCAGATGATCTTCAAAAGATCACCCCGTCGCCCGCGAAACACAAACAGATGGCCGGAATATGGATCCTCTTCTAGAGCCTTCTCAGTCTGTGCGGCCAGTGTATTGAATCCGCGCCGCATGTCCGTCACCCCGGCGGCCAGCCAAAACCGCTTCTTTTGCCCCTACTTGCCAGCCATAGAGAGCCCCATTATTTCCACTATCGTTGGTGGACACTATCAGCACACTTCATCAGCCGTCAGAGCAGGCAGACCGGACGGATACTTCTAAACCCAGGGCACATTAGGAAAGCCTACCGTCCCCGGGGGACACGCCAAAGCAAAAGGCAGACCAATCTGCTCTGCCGTTTTTTGATGGGGGATATAGAAATCAGTCTTAGGTCTCCCCAGCCTCGGTTTCATGGGCGCCCCTCGTCCACTGAGCGTTCATTACCCGGTTGAGCCAAGCCAGCCCGACGAGGGCGAGCCCCAGCCCCATGAACGAAAATACCCGGGTCAACCCAGACAAACCGCTCATATCCACCAGGAAAACTTTAGCAATTGTCAGCACTACTCCGGCCATCGCCAGCCGCCGCAGCGCGTCAGACCGGCGCCAGAAGGCCAGCATGAGCAGCCCAGCAGAGGCCAACAGAAGCGCAACGGTGTAAGAGTAAAGCTCCGCATCAATTACGCCGAGCTGGCTCAGATCATCGCCGCGCCAGAACCGACGGATCTCAAAGGTGACATAGATCGCGCCCAACACGGAGGCCGCAATGGCAAAGCCACGCCGCACCCAGCCCCGCAGGTGATCAAGGCGCAGTGCTGCAAAGGCAAGTACCGCTGCTAGGGGCAAATAGGCCGCCGCTAGACTGTCAAAGATCAAAGCACCGCGTACCATCTCACTGCTGGACAACAGCGGATTTGCAAAGACAAACAGCCCTGTAAAACTGGCCAAAGCGGCCAGGCCATAGCCGAGGATCAACAGCCCCCGCAGCGCGGCGGTCATCGCGCCGCTCATACGCATCCGGTGCAGCTGGTTGATCAGGGAGGCGGTCCAGACCGTGGCCATCAGCCCCATGCCAGCGTGGCCGTAACGCATCTGTTCTGGCAACAGGCGCAAGATCACAACGCTCAGGAAAACCGCACCGATCAAGGTCGCAGCACTTTCCAATATAAGCGCGGTCTTTTCCCGCCTTTTTCGAGCCCCAAACCAACCCAGGCCCAGCAGGGTCAGGCTGCCAAGGTAGCCCAGGAAGATTTGCAAAAGCGGCGTTACATATTGCCAGCGCTCCTCAAGATAATCGCGATCAAGCGCCCAGGCCACGCCAGGATCCAGCACCAGCCGATAGGTGATCACAGCCACGCCAATCTGCACAAATAAGAGCAGTTCAGGCAGATCATATTTGCGGTCGATCAAGATAACCAAGAGCACCATGACAGACAGGGCCAGCGTCAGTGCTGTCTTTGCCAGTACCAAAAACAGCGCAAAGGCAATCAGAGTCAGCGCAGAAATGGCAAACAGCGCCACCCGCAAGTCTTTCCGACTGCCCTGGGGGCCGCGGGCACAGCGCTCTGACAAAAACGTCATACCCGCCGCCGTAGCCAGCACCACAAGCGCCCAGGCATAGGCACCATGCACCCCAGCAGGCGCCCAGGTGAATTCCAGGATCAAGAGCATCGCAGGGGCAAAGCTTGCAGCACATAGCGCCCAGAAAAGGGAGCGATCTTTCTCTTCTGCGTTTGCCTCCGACCCGGCCAGGCTCCACCGCATACGCAGATAGGCCAGACCAGAGCCGACTGCACCGATTGCAACCAGAACCCATATGATCTGTGGTGCGGCAGTTTCTGGCGGACGTTCAACGGCGGCCAGGAATTCTTGAAACAGCGGGCCAGAGTTGATCCCCTCAAGCAGGACCAGAACAAGGATCGCGAACCCCGGCACCAGCGCATGATCGAATAGCGCCGGGGCCTGCCGCATCCAGATCAAACAAGCGAGCAACAGCGCCACCAAAGTGACCAGCGCAAAAATCACCACTGCAGCCTGATAGCTTTGCAATGCCACAAATAGCGCAGCAATCCCAACAACGCAGGTGGCGGCGGCAGAAATCCGGGTTGGGAACTCTGGGTAGCTCCGCCTGCCTTTCACTGGCCAAAAAACCTCGACACTTGCCAGACCTGCATGCTGCGGCCAGAGACTGCGTTCTGGCAGGATCACCGCTACAGCAGCGATCAACATCAAGCTGATCAGAAATTGCACCTCCCCTGCCCCTGCCAGGTAGAGTAACAGGCTGGCGCTGAGCGGAGCGGCCAGCGCAAGCCCAGAAATCCAGGCCCAGCGTTTCACCGTGTCCACACCCAGCCCCACCGTGGCAATCAAAGCAAAGTAATAATAGAGTATCCAGGCATCCTGCGATTGACCGCCCACCAAAAACGGTACCGCGCTGGCGCCCAACAGCCCCAATGCGGTGAGCAACGCGCCATAAAACCAGCCCAGCACGAGGGCCAAAACTGACACCAGACACAGGGCTGCAAAGCTAGGCCCTGGTTCAATCAGCAGATACAGCACCCGCGCCGACAACACCCCCGCAAAAAGCGTAATCAGCCCAGCCCCCGCCAGGGCAGACGGAAGATGCTGCGTCGCCCCCTCCGCCTCATCTCCCAAACGGCGCCGGATCATTTCAGCTGCAACAATAAGCGCGGAACCAAAGCCCAAAGAGGCCATGACCCGCCAGAACGGCGTCAATAGACCGTTTTCAACCCCGTATTGCACCATAAACAGCCCCGCCAGTGCCAATGATGCGGACCCTGCGACCAGAACCCAGTTCTCGCGCAGCCATAGGCTGAGCGCTGTCGCAAGATCGCCACGTAGCACAAAGGCACGCGGTGGCTGGCTTTGGTCATTGTCACGAGGCTTTGGGTCTTGGGATCTTGGTCTCGTTGCCGATGTGTCGGCCTCTGCAATACTGGCAACATCATCCGTTTGATGCGCGACGTCTGCTGCGGCGACCTGGGCCTCAAGGGACACCCGATTTTCGTCCAGGCCAGGTTGTGCCTCAACCGACTGCCCTTGCCCCCACGGACCCAACGATTCAGGTGGAGGAACAGCTTCTCTCTCAGGCTCTTGTTCGGTTGCCGCGTGTTGACCACCTGAGGCAGGCATCTGCAAACCCCGCACCTTGGCTTCTAGATCGCGGACACGCGATTTGAGCAGGCTGTGCGACACCAGAAGATAAGGCAAGCCAAGCAGGAAAATCAGGCCAAGAAGCCCCAAAAGAACGAAACCAAAATCAAGCATAAACGGGTCTTTTCAAAGAGACAAAGCTGGCAACAAAGCTAGGGAATTCCTCATCAACTCGCAAGCAAAGGGAATGTTGCCGCGCTTGCAAACTTAGAAACCGAGCAAGGTCTTGCCCAAAGACCCGAGCGGCCGGAAAGGCGAGACAGCCTACTCGCTGCAGAAGATAGTCGCCCCTGCAGTGGCGCCTGCCACAACCGACTTAAACGACAGCCTCATAGTAAGACCCACAAGGCTGTCAAAGGTCTTTAGCCAAAGACATAGAAGGTCATTTTGTTCCCATCAGGGTCGCGCACGTAGCCGCCATAAAACCGGTCAGGGATGCGTTGGCCCGGCTCCCCCTCGCAGGTCGCACCAAGCGAGATCGCCTTGGCATAAAGCGCGTCGGCTTCTTCTTTGCTCGTTGCCGCAAAGGCCACCATATTGCCATTGCCTGGCTGTGGGTCCTTTTTGTCGTAGGGCACGCAGACCGAGATCATCGGCTCTTTGGGGGTAGCGCCAATCATCGCGATGCGGCCAGCATCAATAATGACTTTTGCGCCACGATCGGCAAAGAGGTCGCAATAAAAGGCCTTGGCTTTTTCCATATCCGAAACGCCAACAGTTACATATCCAATCATCAGATTTCCCTTGGTTTTTCTCGAAAGGTAGCCACAGCTTAGCTCAGGTCAAGCGCACAAAAACGTTACCCCCCGTCCACATTCAAGTAGACGGGGGGCTATGTGCTAATCTGCTATCAACGGGTCAGGGATTTTCGAGATGATAGGTCACCCTGCCAAACGGTCGGCGTCAAAATCATCGGTGTCAAAGCTGTCCTCACCAAAACCTTGAGCAGCAAAATCCTCAATTCCAAAGTCATCCGAGCCAAAAACATCCTCACTGGCCGTGGCCTGAGATGCCTGATCATACCCATCTGCCGCGAGCCCCTGGGTGGTCGGCTTGAGACCAGCAACAAGTTCGGCAAGTTCCGACGCCGCCTGTTGCAGGCTTTTGCCCTGATCACTAGATTTCAATACCATGCTGGCGTTCTGCTGGGTCACGCGGTCCAGTTCGATCATGCCAGCATTGATTTCCGAAATCGTCGAAGCCTGCTCTCCGGATGAGGCTGCAATCTGCGTGGTAAGTGCTGAAACAGAATGGATTTTTTCGATTATTTCATCCAACGAGCGACCTGCAGCATCCACCAGATCAACGCCAACCTTGACCTTTTCCGAACTGGTTCGAATAAGGTCACGAATTTCATTGGCAGAGGTCGCAGATTTAAGCGCCAGCGAACGCACCTCTGAAGCCACCACGGCAAAGCCGCGTCCGACTTCGCCCGCACGCGCGGCCTCGACCCCGGCGTTCAACGCCAACAGGCTGGTCTGGAAGGAGATGTCATCGATCACGCTATTGATTTCAGAAATCTTTTCGGAGGATTCGTCGATTTCTTTCATTGCCTGCACGGTGCGTTGGACAATGTCGCCGCTGCGCTGGGCTACCTTGCTAGTCTCTGCAATCGTGCCTTCGACCTCTTGTGTCTGGGTGGTGGCGGAGCGCACATTTGATGTGATGCTATCCAGCGCCGCAGCGGTCTCTTCCAGAGTTGCTGCCTGATTTTCCGTCCGCTGTGACAGATCATCCGTCCCATTCGCCATTTCGCCGATCTGCTGTTCCATTTGCGAGATCGTCACCAAAACCCGCCCAATGAGATCATCCAGTGTTTCCGCGGTCTGGTTAAAGTCAGAGCGCAACGCAGTATACTCTGGGCTCATTTCTGTTTTGATCCGGTAAGACAGGTTACCCTTGGACAGGTTGTTCAACCCATTCGCCAGTTCTCGTACGACCCCTGCCTGCTCTTCAGCTGCGGCTTTGGAGCTTTCTTCCAGTTCTGCATTGGCCCGCATGGTATCGACAAACTCAACAACAGCGGCGGCCAGACGGCCAAGCTCATCTCCGCGACTTTTCTCAGGAACCGCGCTATCGGTGTCGCCGCTGCGCAGGGCGTCAATACGGTCTACGATCCGATCCAAGGGCCGAGTAACGGAGGCCGCGGAGAAGTAAACAATCACGCCAATCAGGAAACAAATGGCAAAGCCAATGACCGCGGATTGCTGGTAAAGGGACGTAATGGTCGTGTGAATGACGCCGTTGTTGAACCCCATAACCATCTGGCCAACATTGGTACCATCAGCAAGGTTCAGCGGGAACTTCACATAGACGACCTCGTTGACCTCCACAGTTTTATCAGCGGCTTCATCTTCCAAAATTCCAGAGATCTGCTGAGAGAACTCTTCGCGACGGGCTTCATCAACAAAGACTTCCGAGAAACTCTCGCCGTCGACAATCACTTGCACAAACAGAGCATTTTCCATTTCAGCGATCCCCTGGATCGCCCCCATAGCCGCGTCGCTGTTAAAATCCCAGACCGCCGCCGCCACGGGCGGAACGACAAAGCGCTGTGCCAGCTGGACTTCGCTGTCAAAAGCTTCAAGCAAAGCGGTACTGTGCTTGGACGCCCAGAACACTGTGTAGGCCAAATTCGACAGAACGATGCAGGCCAGAATGGGCAGCAGTAACTTCTTTTTTATGGACATGCCCAACATCCGCTTTAGGTATCCCATCTTAGCTTGCTCCACTTACTTAGTCTGTTTGTCTGGTTTCTATGGGTTTCAGTCGCGCACTGTTTTTTTTGCGGGCTTGAATAAGCATTCAACAAGTCGATCTTCGATCCGCGTGCCAAATTGCATTGATATGTACATGGTTTCCTGTGCAAGAACCGTCAGTCTATCTGGCCAAACTGACAGTGCCGCCCCGTTTGCAGATGCAGCAACGGGAAGAGCCCGCCGCATCAGGCAGGCCTTTTCAGGCGCTGCCAATGCGGCGACAATCACTTAGTAGGACATATAGTTACCTTCGAGGGCATCACGGTATTTGTCGGTCCATTTGGTGTTGATTTCAGCAATGGTTCCGGCGGCTTCGAGTTCTGCGAAGCAGCGATCAAAATCAGCCGCCAGGGCAGGATCTCTAAAGCTCATTGCGTAGGGGCTTGGGTCAAAAATGGCGCGGAATTCGATAGACTGGCTGGCGTCAACGCCTGAACCTGCTCCAGCTTCCTGCAACTGACGGGCAAACTCTGCAAACAGCATACCATCGCCGAGGATGCCATCAACGCGTTTTCCATAGAGCAGCTTGCTCTGGGTCTTTTGGTCGGCCATTTCGCGGTAGGACTTAAACTCGGAGGTACTGCCGCCAAGACCTGGAATAATGTTGCTAGCGCCTTCGAAGGCCACAACGTTCCAACCATTCAGATCGGACAACGAGGAAGCCTCGTGGTTGGAGGAGGTCAGGTAGGAAACACCATTTTGGTAAGAGATGTAGGACTGCGTCTGCGTCCCGGCCGTTGGCATACCTACGGGCACGGTTGCCACAGCATCACCAGAGCCTTTTTCGAATGACTGCCAATGGCGTGTGAAGGGTTGAACTGTAAACACAACGCTATGCCCACAATGCCCCAAGACGGTCGAAATGATCTCAGCTTCGCGACCCGTTCCGTCCTTGTGGATCATTGGGGGCAGATCACCAGCCATGACTTCAATTTCAGCAGCCGTAACCGCGCTAGATAGAAATGCTAGTGAGGCAGACAGTGTTGCTGCAATTCCGAACTTCATGCTTTCGCTCCTAGAAATACTTCCCCGTCAAAAGACCAGACTTTTGTTAATTCTGAATTACCCCGCAGAATCTAGGGCAAGGGAAAACTCCAAAAGTCTCCAAAACTCGATTTAGATCTTTAAAAGTTTAGAGAATTTCACAATTTATTTGTGTCAATTTGGGTGGTCTCTCAACGGCGGTGGAACCGCTATTCTGGGTCCTCTTTCACCACCACGACATCCCCGCCTACCAAGGCCCGCTACTGGTGCGAAGCCTGAAAAGCAATTTCTGAAACATAACTATCCGCAGCCTCTCGTGTCATTGGACGGCTATAGAGATAACCCTGGCCGTCGTCGCAGCCCAACTCCGATAGGCGCTCAACGTCAGCTTCGTTCTCGACACCCTCTGCGATAACGGACAGGTCGAGATTATGTCCCAACTGAATAATCGTACTGACAATGGGACTAGTGGCCGCCTGAGAGAGATCCCTTACAAAAGACTGGTCGATTTTGAGCCGGTTGAGCGGCAGGTCTTTTAGATAGCTCAACGAAGAGTAGCCAGTGCCAAAATCATCAAGAGCAATGGAGATTCCAATTTCCGACAGCTCCTGCAGAGTTGCAGCAATCTTTTCTTTGGATGCAATGAGAACCCCTTCAGTGACCTCAACCTCCAACTGCTCAGGCGATAGGCCCGTCTCGTGCAGAACCCGAGAGACCAACCCCGTCACATCAGTTCGGGCAAATTGAACCGGTGAGATATTCACAGAAATGACAGGCGGGGCCTCTGGCATAAGCTCGCCCCATTTCTTAGCATCCTCGCAAGCGCGGCGCAGCAATTGTTCGCCCAACTCCACAATCAGGCCTGTTTGCTCGGCAATGGGAATAAACACATCCGGCCTCACAAAGCCCAGCCTGTCGTCCTTCCACCGTGCCAGCGCTTCAAAACCGACCAGGCTACCATCACTCAATGCATGTTGAGACTGATAGTAGGGCTCGATTTTTCCATGACGAACCGCCAGTTTTAGCCGCTCAATTATCGTGGTTCGCTCGGTGAGCCGGTCTTGCATTTCAACATCGAAAAAGGTGATGCGATCACGGCCTGCGTTCTTGGCTTCATAGAGTGCCATATCCGACAGGGAGAGCAGCTCGGTGCCCTCCCTTGTATCCTCTGGAAATCTCGATATCCCAATGGATGCAGTCACTTGCACGACAAACTCTTCAACTTTGACGGGCTGTGACAACTGCTCGCAGATGGATTGCGCTGTCCAGGAAATCTCAGCAGCGCTCAAGGGTTCATTGTTCTGCAACATGACAAAGAACTCATCCCCACCGAGCCGAGCCACCCAGCTTTTGCCCGTCACAGTCTTTTGCATTCGCTCCGCAACATGCTTGAGCAATAGATCCCCAGTATGATGGCCATAGCTGTCGTTGACTTGCTTGAACCCATCGAGATCAACGAGAAGAGCCGCCGCATACCGGCCCTCGCCCGTGCCCTCGTCGTGCAGCTCAGAAAGTCGCTTCTGGACGGAATTGCGGTTCAGCAAGGCCGTCAAACCGTCAAAAGAGGCCAGGAACTGCACCTGACGTTCCGCCACCACTGCGGCCGTAGCATCCGCGAAAATCCCGCGAAAGCCCTGAAACTTCCCATGTTCAAACTGTGGGCGGCCTTTCATCAAGATCCAGCGCAACTCCCCGTCCACGGGGCTTTTGATCGACAAGCGCACGTCGTGAAATTCAGATTTCTCGAATACAGCTGCCTGAAGGCGTTCGATATCGTTTGCCGCTGCCTCTGTGCAACTCGCCGCCAACAGGTTGAACAAGTTGGTGTTATTCTCTTCTTCAGCCAGTGGAAAACACATTTCGAGCACCTGAGCGGGTGCGCTCAGAAGCAGGCCTTCCTGGTCTGTTTGCCACAGCCACTCCGTCGCCTGTTCCTCGTAGTCTTTGAGTAGGAGTTCAACGACCTCACTCTTTTCGCTTAGCCTTTCGTGGTTATCAAAGGCCACCCTTGCCGCCTTTGCCCCCTGCAAGGTGGCATTGAACAGGCTGATGCCAGCCGCGATCGTCAAAACCGCAAGAAGGTAATCCGTCGAGGTCCCCGTGGTCAGGCCGCAGATAAGGGCGATGATGGAGTTACCAATTGTCTGCACCGCCAGATAGGTGATACCCGCTACTGGCGCATGAGAAAACCCGGCCGTCCCCAAGGCGAGAGATCCTGCCATAATCGTTGTGATAATGGCCTTTTGGTCCCCCTCTACAATTGGATAGAACAATGCCATTCCGACAGTCCACGTAAGCGCATTAAAAAAGGTTTGGATCACAAACCCACGCATATCCACTGTGGAACCTGTGGTTCGATATGTCTTTGACCAAGAGTAGAAAATCCACCAAGAGAAAAGAATGATGAAGGTGGTCCATAGCACAACTAGGACATCGCGCCCTTGCCCCCAGGCATTCATCGAAAGCGCCGGCGCAAAAAGCGTATTGCCAAGCAGCATGACACGCATCTGTTCTATCGTGCCGCGCAGCTGCCCACGTCGCAGCCGGTTTGCGACATCCAATGGCAGGCCCTGCGTGCCTAGATCGCCAAGACCAAGTTTGGAAAACACCCTAAACCACCTTACTGGCAAACTGAGTAACCTTACCCAAAGTTTGTGCTCATCTAGTATTTCTCCCTCTCGCGGGTGAAAACAGCGTAAATCTCACTGGTAAACAGGCCGTTGTCTTGCCGTTTCAGCAAAAAACTAGTGCCATATAGAATATCTAAAAATTTACGCGCCAGCCAAGCAGAACTCAAGAAACTGCTCCCTCTCGGCCTGCAAAACTCATTCCAATTAGCGAGGTCAAGGAGTCAAAGACACACTTTGAGTACCGATTAACCAGCCTAGGGAGAACGGAGCGAATAAGGCTCAGCTTAAACAGATCCAAGTAAACGCATAAGCGAAAGGAAAATGCTCACTCGGCAGGAAGGTTTGGTGTTTTTTCGAGGAGGAGTAGCGCTTCCCACTCTTCCACCAAAACCCCTTTCAAAGTTTCCATGGGGATCGGTTTGTAAAGATTGCGCCCAACGGAGAGATTACGCGCCCGCGCCATCAACTTTGCCGCCAACATTGGCGCATCTGCTCCACCGGTCATAAAGCGAAACCGCAGAGGGCGGGAGATCTCTGACAATCCCTCGATCACCTCAATGCCGTCTTTCTCTGGCATGTTGATATCAACCAAAACCACCGCAGGACCATCATCAGAAAACAACAGGGCGAGCAGTTCATTGCCGTTTGAACAGGTTTGAACCGTCCATCCCATACGTCCCGCAACTGTTGTTAGGTACTCGGCGAATTCAAAATTGTCATCCGCGATATAGAGTTTTCGCTCAGGCATCTCCGAAAACCAACTCCATTAAATTCTGCCTCTGACCACCCTACAGGCATTGAACAAGTTGCAACAAGCCATTTTGACTGCAACTTTCAAAGCCTTGGCCATAGTGGTCACTTTCCCACAGCGAAGGTGTAGGAACTTTTAACAAAATTTGTATTGCCACAACTGCTTTCGCAACCCCTCGCACCGTAAGCCACACCTGTATCTGACACTCATAGCCCAAACGGGAAAGAGACACAGGAACAGTGAGTCGTTCGAGTGTTTGCGTGTCGAGTTGTAAAACATCTCAATGTCATCGAACACGTCCTGCCTTGCAGCGCCGCGATTGATGTATGTCCAGCGCCTGATGCATTCCCGTTTTAGCAGATGAAAGAAGCTCTCAGCGACTGCGCTTTCAGGACAATTCCCGCGCCTGCTCATGCTAACATCCAGATTGTGTTTGCGGAGAAAGGATTGCCACTCTTTGCCTGCGAATTGGGATCCCTGGTCAGAATGGATCAAGACGCGGTGCTTTGGTTTGCGCCGCCAATCGGCGCTCAGCAATGCTTGTAGGGCGAGGTCGGTTGTCATGCGGGACTGCATCGACCAGACTATGACACGCCGTGCGAACAGGTCAATGAACGCAGCGCGGTACGACCAGCCTTCATGGGCCCTGATATAGGTAATGCCCCCCTACACGGTCAGGGGCATCAACTTCGAGCTGTCAATCCAATGTGTTGTCCGCGACGACTGCTGGTTTGCCACTGCAGCGACCAGGTTGACATTTGTATCAGATCTCTGCGGTGATGCCTGCCAAGCCTGCTCTGCGCGCCACACGGTTCTCAGAGCTGATCTGGCCTTGATCACGAAGAGCATCTGCCAATTTGCGATATCCATAGACCTTGCCGCTGTCGGCCCAGGCCCGCTGAAATGAACCATCAGCAAGCGGCACATTGAACGTATAGAAAACTCAGTGCGATGAGCCTCAATAAACGCGTACCTTACTGAGACTCTCGCGCGACGTACGCGCGCGGCATTGTCCTCGGACTAATGGCGGACAGTTTACACCCCTTTTTTAGGATTGTCCGCTCCTCGGTCATGCGGGCAAGCTCACGCTTCAGCCGCCTGATCTCCACAGCCTGTCTCGCAATCTTTGATCTGACACGTGGCGACTTCGCAAACTGGGCCTTCCACCTGTACAGCGATTTGGGTGTACCCCGATTTGGTGCTAATCCCCAATTGAGGTCTTGCACGACAATAGGTCGGCTGGGCAGCAGAACGACCCGCCATAAAGTCTTTGCTGGCCTTCCTCAAAAAAAACGCAAATCCGAGACGGTTGTGATCATTGATGACATCAGCCGTTTCTCGCGTGATGTGCTGGTACATTGGCAACTGCGCGCGTTGCTGTCGGAAGCAGGCGGCAAGCTCGAAAGCCCGTCGATGGAGTTTGGCGACGATTCCGTCTCCATCTTGCGGGAAAACCTGCTGGCCTCGGTCTCACAGCATCAACGACAGAAAAACGGTGAGCAAACCAAGAACCGGATGCGGGCGCGCCTCATGAACGGCTATTGGGTGTTCTCCGCGCCCCCTGGCATGAAATATGAAAAGGTCTCCGGTCACGGAAATCTGCCGGTTCGGGATGAACCTATTGCTTCCTACATTCAGGAAGCGATCGAAGGCTTTGCCTCTGGTAGGTTTGAAACTCAGGGCGAGGTGAAGCGCTATCTCGAAAGCTGTCCAGAATTCCCAAAAGGCTTTGCTGACGGCACGATCCGTTTTGAACGCGTTGCCCGTATTCTGCGCGGCATTCACTACGCAGGGTATCTGGAGCGGCCAGACTGGGGGGGGAGTTACGCAAAGTTCTTCACCAGGGGCTAGGCTCATGACCCATTGATTTATTCTGGGCTTCGTGATTCATCGTTCGAAAACGAGCGGTGAACATGTCTGACCTTCTCTGGCTTAACGACGCGCTG